>ONPM01000109.1 GCA_900319715.1 uncultured Prevotella sp. | reverse complement strand
ACCCATGTATTTGCCGAAGAGGCCCTCGTCGAAGTAGTCGTGGCCGGCAGGCACCGGTGTATGGACGGTATAGAGTGAAGAGGCGCGGACCAACTCCATGGCCTGGTTGAAGGTCAGACCGTCTTCCTCGATATAGTCGCACAGACGCTGCAGGTTGCAGAGGGCTGCATGGCCCTCGTTGCAGTGATAGATATCCTTCTTGATGCCGAGTTTCTTCAGCAGCAGCATACCACCGATACCGAGCAGGATCTCCTGCTTCAGACGGTTCTCCCAGTCACCACCATACAAGGTGTGGGTGATGGGCTTGTCGAACTCAGAGTTCATTTCATTGTCGGTGTCGAGCAGATACAACTTCACACGGCCTACATTCACACGCCAGACGTAAGCATAGACATGGTAGTTCATATAGGGAACATCGATTACCATCGGATTGCCGTCCTTGTCGAGTTGACGCTCGATAGGCAGAGAACCAAAGTTCTGTGCCTCGTAGTTGGCGACCTGCTGACCGTCCATCGAGAGGCTCTGGGTGAAATAGCCGAAACGATAGAGGAAGCCGACTGCACACATATCTACGTTAGAGTCACTGGCCTCCTTCACGTAGTCACCAGCCAGCATACCCAGACCGCCAGAATAGATCTTCAGGGCAGAGTGGATGCCATACTCCATGCAGAAATAAGCCACAGATGGACGGTTCTTGTCTGGTTCCACATCCATATACTTGCGGAATTTGGCATAGACATCCTTGATGCGCTTCATGAGGCTCTTGTCCTTCAGGATTTCCTCCTTACGACCATAGGTGAGACGCTCGAGTAACATCACAGGATTGTGCCGTACCTCATGATAGATTTCTACGTCGAGGTCACGGAACAGGTCGCGAGCCTCATGGTTCCATACCCACCACATGTTGTGGGCTATCTCGTCCAAACACTTCAGTTCCTCTGGTAGGGTAGCCTTTACGGTCAACATTCTCCACTGCGGAACATTGGTATAGCCTGCTTTGATCTTCATTGTCTTTTCGTTTTTATGATTATTTGCCTGTCTGCTGTTCCCTTAGATGCTCAGTTCGTCGAGCACATCGATGAGTCGTTTGTCGAAACGCTTGTCAGTGCGGATGCACTCAGAGAAAGGTACGTATACAATCTCATTCATACGGTAGCCCACCATAATGTTGCGCTGTCCCTGGATGATAGCCTCAATGGCACCTACACCCATGCTGCTGGCCAGGATGCGGTCGCGGGCAGAGGGCGTCCCGCCACGCTGAAGATGGCCCAGGATGGAGACGCGTACATCAAACTCAGGGAACTCGTGCCTTACACGGTCGGCATAGTATAAGGCGCCGCACTTGGGACTTTCGGAAACGATGACGATGCATGACTTCTTCGACTTGCGAATGCCGCGACCCATGAAGGCGGCCAACTGGTCGACATCGGTCGACTCCTCTGGCACGATGGCGGCCTCGGCACCACAGGCGATGGCGCAGTTCTGAGCCAGGAAGCCGGCATCGCGACCCATCACCTCCACAAAGAAGATCCGCTCGTGGGAGTTGGCGGTATCACGGATGCGGTCTACGCACTCCATGATGGTGTTCATCGTCGTGTCATATCCAATAGTGGCGTCAGTGCCGTAGAGATCGTTGTCGATGGTGCCAGGCAGACCAATGACGGGAAAATCGAACTCAACACCGAAGTTCCACGCTCCCGTCAGCGATCCATTACCACCGATCACTATCAGGGCATCGATGCCGTGCTGACGGCAAGTCTCATAGGCCTTTTGCCTGCCCTCGGGAGTCATGAACTCCTTGCTTCGGGCGGTCTTCAGAATGGTGCCGCCACGGGTAATGATACCGCTGACGTCCTCTGTGGTGAAGTCCTTGATCTCACCCTTGATGAGGCCGTCGAAACCCCGGTAGATGCCCTTGATGTTAAACAGATTGTAAATGCCGGCACGTGTCACCGCACGGATGGCTGCATTCATACCAGGGGCATCGCCTCCTGAAGTCAGAATACCAATAGTCTTAATCTTGCTCATAGTTAAAAGTATTTTGTTAGTTTTCAAATAGTGTCAGATGGCATGACGATACTGCTGTTCGTCTTTGACCTCTTCTTGGGTGCAAAGTTCGAAAAAAATATCCGATAATTAATGTTCGATATCTCGCCTAATCTGTCCGATTTTGCCGAAAGTGCCCGAAAATGTCCCATCGACAACAAATAATGTCGTACCTTTGCACCCATGGTTACACAAGATCAACTAAAAGATGTATTGGAGCGGGCGGATGCGCTGCACCGTTATCTGGAGATAGACAAGAAGCAGATGGAGTATGAGGAGGAGGATCTTCGTACTCAGGCACCAGACTTCTGGGAAGACCGTGTCAGGGCCGAGGAGCAGATGAAGAAGGTGAAGGGTATCAAGCGCTGGCTTGACGGTTATAAAGAAGTACGTACATTGGCCGATGAATTGCAGTTGGCTTTCGACTTCTATAAAGATGAGATGGTGACGGAAGAAGAGGTCGACGAGGCTTATCGGAATGCCATTAAGGCCATCGAGGATCTGGAACTGAAGAACATGCTCCGTCAGAAGGAGGATCCCATGGAGGCGGTGCTGAAGATAAACTCTGGTGCCGGAGGTACGGAGGCTCAGGACTGGGCTTCGATGCTGATGCGGATGTATATGCGCTGGGCGGAGGCTCACGGCTATAAGGTGACGATCTCGAACCTGCTCGATGGCGATGAGGCTGGCATCAAGAGCGTGACCATGCAGATAGAGGGCGGCGACTATGCCTATGGCTATCTGAAGTCGGAGAATGGTGTCCATCGTCTGGTGCGTGTCAGCCCGTTCAATGCCCAGGGCAAGCGTATGACTTCGTTCGCCTCGGTCTTCGTCTCGCCGCTGGTAGACGATACGATCGAGGTGTATGTCGACCCCGCCAAACTGTCGTGGGATACGTTCCGTTCGTCTGGTGCCGGTGGCCAGAACGTAAACAAAGTGGAGTCAGGTGTGCGTCTGCGCTATTGGTATACTGATCCTGATACGGGCGAGGAAGAGGAGATCCTCATTGAGAATACCGAGACTCGCGACCAGCCCAAAAACAAGGAGCGCGCGATGACATTGTTGAAATCACAACTCTATGACCGGGCCATGAAGAAACGCCTTGAGGCTCAGGCGAAGATTGAGGCTGGTAAAAAGAAAATCGAATGGGGAAGTCAGATACGTTCGTATGTCTTTGATGACCGTCGCGTGAAGGATCACCGGACCAATTATCAGACCACCGATGTCGACGCCGTCATGAACGGTAAAATCGATGATTTCATCAAGGCATACCTGATGGAATTCCCTTCTTCTGAAGAAGATAATTAGGAATTAGAAATTAGGAATTATGATTACCTGATTATGCAGAAAAGACCTGAGAATGTTATTTTGAAGAAGACAGAAGATTTTAGTGATAGAATCGTCAAGATGTATAAATATCTTCAGAATAAGAGAGAAGGTAATGTTGATAAGTCCATTGTTAAAGATAACGAAGAGATTATTAATATATTAGTAAAAATTTCAGGAACTCTGAAACGACGGATGCAGAAGTAATCATAATTTCTAATTCCTAATTTCTAATTCCTAATTAAATTTCAATTTATGGCACAAATAGCAAAACCATCTAAGGCAACCCAGAAGAAGGTTGCGTATCAGAAGAAACAGGAAGATAGCGGTAAGAAAGTGCTGGAGTGGATCTTCGGCGTCTTGGTCGTGCTGGCCATCATCTTTGTCGTCTATTCCATCTTCATCGTCAGTTGATGAGCGGGCTGGAGATAGAGCGTAAGTTTCTGGTCCTTAACGATGATTACAAGCGGCGGGCTTACTCTAGCAGCCGCATTTGCCAGGGATATATCTGTAGTGGTCACGGTCGTACCGTCAGGGTACGTATTCGTGACGACCGCGGATATCTGACAATTAAAGGCCCGTCGAATGCCGATGGAATCACCCGTTATGAGTTTGAGAAGGAGATTACGCTTGATGAGGCCAAGGAACTGATGAAACTCTGTGAACCTGGTCTGATTGACAAGACCCGTTATCTCGTGAAGAGCGGCACTCATACATTTGAGGTGGATGAGTTCTATGGTGAGAATGAGGGGCTGGTGATGGCTGAAGTGGAACTCCAGTCAGAGGATGAAGATTATGAAAAGCCCGATTTTATCGGGAAGGAGGTGACTGGTGACCGTCGATACTACAATGGTCATCTGCGCTTGAATCCCTATTCCTTGTGGCGTGAAAAGTAGATGAACGTCAGACCGAATATGGCTCCCAACGTTACTCCCAGGGCATTTGCCGTCAGGTCAATCCAGTCGCCATTGCGCGTTTCCGTACAGTATTCCTGTAGAATCTCGATAATACCACTCATGATGACAGGGGCTGCCCAAGCCCAGACGAACAGTTTCTCATAATCTGGCTTGTTGTGCTGCCGGTGATATTCTATCCACAGCACACCACAGGTGCCGCCATACATCACCAGGTGAACCCATTTGTCGATGAGCAGCACGTTGTCAAGAGGGGTCTCTGGGGCTTTGAAGAAGAGTGACAGATACCAGATGACGGCAAACAGAACGCACGAAATGGGGTAATCCTTTATAAAATGTGATACGATTTTCATTTTTATTTTCAATTTTGCTGCAAAAGTAAGAATTATTTTATACTTTTGCAACGGAATTACGAGAAAATTATAAATGGCGAAGTTAGAGAGAGCAAGTTTTGGAAGTAAACTAGGTGTTATCCTGGCAACGGCAGGATCGGCTGTAGGTCTGGGCAATATATGGCGTTTCCCGTATATGGCAGGCCAGAATGGTGGTGCCGTGTTTATCATCATTTATATCTTCTGTGTCTTGTTACTCGGTATCCCTTGTATGATCAGCGAGTTCATCATCGGCCGTCATGGTCAGGCCAACACGGCCCGATCGTTCCGGAAACTCTCTGGTGGAACGGCCTGGATGCTCATCGGTTATATGGGTGTGCTGACTGGATTCCTCATTTCCGGATATTATGCCGTGGTGTCCGGCTGGTGCCTGGAATATATCTGGGCATCGCTGTTTGTTAAACTGCAGGGCGACCCCGAACTCATCAAGACCTATTTCATGACGTTCTCGCAGGATCCTGTCAGACCGGTTTTCTGGACAGTCCTCATCCTGTTGGCAACCTTCCTGATCATCTCCAACGGTGTGCGTGACGGCATAGAACGAGCCTCAAAGATGATGATGCCCACCTTATTTATATTATTACTGATAATCGTGGTGGCCTCGTGCTTGTTGCCCAGCGCAGAGAAGGGCATTGAGTTCCTGTTTAAGCCCGACCTTACAAAGGTCAATGGCGATGTGTTCCTGGCAGCCCTTGGCCAGTCGTTCTATTCACTGAGTATCGCCATGGGCTGTATCTGTACCTATGCCAGTTATTTCTCCCGTCAGACCAATCTCACGAAGTCTGCTGTACAGATTGGCGTCATCGATTTCATGGTGGCCATATTGGCCGGACTGGTCATCTTTCCTGCTGCCTTCTCCGTGGGAGTCCAGCCGGACAGCGGACCGTCGCTTATCTTCATCACCCTGCCGAACGTGTTCCAACAGGCTTTTGAAGGTTTCGCGAGTTTAGGCTATATCATCTCCGTACTTTTCTATGCCCTACTGTCGATGGCGGCACTCACATCGCTCATCTCCCTCCATGAGGTGAGCACGGCCTTCCTTGAGGAGGAGATGGGTACTACCCGCAAACAGGCTGCACTAATGGTGACCATCGGCTGTGTCTTCATGGGCATCATCTGTTCTCTCTCGTTGGGGGCTTGGCACGACTACCAGTTCTTCCGCATGACGGTGTTCGATCTCTTCGACTTCGTTACCGGACAGTTGTTCCTGCCTGTCGTAGGCTTCCTCACCTGCATCTTTATCGGATGGTTTGTGCCCCATAAGATTGTGCGCGATGAGTTTACGAACAACGGCACGTTGCGCAACGGTGGCATCTTCCATTTCTACCTCTTCCTGGTGAAGTATGTCTGTCCCATCTGTATTCTCTTCATCTTCCTTCATCAGTTAGGACTGCTTTAGTGATGGCACGGGGGAATTTCGGGAGTAAGTTGGCGATTGTTTTGGCAACGGCGGGCTCTGCCGTCGGCCTCGGCAACGTGTGGCGCTTTCCGTTCATGACAGGACAGAACGGCGGTGCAGCCTTCATCCTCATCTACTTTGCTTGTGTGCTGCTTTTGGGTATCCCAGGCATGGTCAGCGAGTTCATCGTGGGGCGTCACTCTCAGGCCAATGCCGCCCGTGCTTACGGCAGTTTGGGGCATCGCGGTTGGCGGTGGATAGGCTATTTAGGTATCCTCACCTCCACCATAATCCTCAGTTTCTACGCCGTGGTGGCTGGCTGGTGTCTGCAGTATCTCATTGCCTCCCTCGGCGGACGACTGAATGGTGATGCCTCTTACGTCATCGACTATTTCACCACCTTCTCCAGTGATCCAGTGAAACCCTGCCTATGGGCTGTGGCCTTTGTACTTATTACTCATGCAGTGGTGGCTCAGGGTATCGAGAAGGGTATCGAGCGTGCTTCGAAGTTGCTCATGCCGTTGTTGTTGCTCTTGTTGATCATCCTTGTGGTGGCATCGTGCATGTTGCCAGGTGCTTCTAAAGGTATTGATTTCCTGTTGCGACCAGACTTCTCGAAGGTCAGTGGTAGTGTGTTCCTCGAGGCTTTGGGCCAGGCCTTCTTCTCATTAAGTCTTGGAACAGCCTGTCTTTGCACTTATGCTTCCTATTTCAAGCGCGACGCCAATCTGTTGCGCTCTGCCACACAGATAGCCCTGCTCGATTCGGCTATCGCCATCCTCGCCGGACTGATGATCTTCCCTGCGGCTTTCTCCGTAGGTGTGCAGCCTGACAGTGGTCCTTCGCTCATCTTCATCACTCTGCCGAACGTGTTCCAACAGGCCTTTATCACGATGCCTGCCGTGGGCTATTTCATTTCTATCCTGTTCTATGCCCTGTTGGTATTTGCTGCCTTGACATCGACTATCTCGATGCATGAGATCGGCACGTCCTTCTTTTTGGAGAAACTGCATTGGCCTCGTCAGCGGGCCACATGGATACTGACTGTCGTCTGTGCCACGATGGCCGTGTTCTGTTCCCTCTCTGTGGGGGCGAACACTGATATCCAAGTACTGGGCTTGTCGCTGATGGACTTCTGTGATTATTTGACGGCCCAGTACATGCTGCCAACGGGTGCTTTCCTGACGAGTATTATGTTGGGTTGGTTTGTCGACCGTAAGTTGGTTCATGACGAGTTTGCTGTTGGGGGTTCTGCCCGTGAGTCGTTCTTTCGTGTTTGGCTGTTTTCTGTCCGTTTCATCGTGCCTGTCTGCATCGTTCTGATTTTTCTCCATCAGTTCGACGTGATATGATCCGCGAGTTCTTTTATCTCCAGAAGTCCGACCGCAAGGTAATCCTTGTTCTGCTCTCCGTGGTGGTCATCGCCTTGGGCATTATCTTCTTAACGGGAGGGGAGAATGAAACCTCCAATGCTCTCGTTTCTGCCGATTCCATCGACAATTCCGCCCCCTCCAAACATTATCGAGACAGTTCCTATAAGAAGCCTTACCGTGAACGGACGGTCTATGTCCGTACCAAGGTTGTCTATCGCGACACGGCCTATCAACGGGGCCATCGACTTTCAGATGTAGAACATGACTCTGTGGTGGCTCACTACCAGCCTAAGATCCGTCGTGGCGAACATATCGTACTCAATACGGCCGATACTACTGCCCTGAAGACCGTCCCAGGCATCGGCCCCTATTTCGCCCGAAAGGTTGTCGAATACGGTGAGCGCCTCGGGGGCTATGTCAGTGTCGACCAACTCGATGAAATCGAGGATTTCCCTCTTGAAGCCAAACGTTATCTCGTTATCGAGAACCCCTCTCCGAGGAAACTGAACGTAAACCGTCTCTCGCTCAACGACCTGAAGCGCCATCCCTACCTGAACTTCTATCAGGCCCGTGATATCACCGACTACCGTCGCCTGCACGGCCCCCTCCGTTCCCTCGATGACCTCCGGCTTTCTAAGGACTTTCCCCAAGAAACCATCGATCGCCTCAGACCCTATGTAGAGTTTTAGCGCCCTCCCTTGATAGTAAAACAAGTTGTTTTGGTCTGTTAAAGATGCCTTCCATGAATGTAAGGAATGCCTGATACGACACCAAAACAAGTTGTTTTACTTTTGCACTCTGCCTTCCTGTCTTGTGTGCTCTGGCATTCAACACAGAAAAAGTAGTTTGCGCTAACCGTTACAAATGAGACTTGTTGCTTTTTGTTTCTCAAGAAAAACAGCCAAACATTTGGTGCATTCGGATATTTTGCTTAACTTTGCCACGCGAACGAAACTAAAAACGATATATCGTATGATTGGATTAGGAATGCAGAATATCCTTTTGTTTGGATTGGGTATGCAGGAGATACTCGTAATTGCACTGATCGTGCTGCTGTTGTTCGGCGGCAAGAAGATCCCAGAACTGATGAAGGGCCTCGGCAAGGGCGTGAAGAGTTTCAAGGAAGGGATGAACGAGGTGACGGATATCACGAAGGACGAGGGAAAAGAGAAGAAGGATGAGTGAAACTTCACGCCAGACTCCACCCCGTGAAGGGGCGGGGAATGGTTCCTTGATGACCTTCTGGGATCATCTCGATGAGTTGCGGGCGGTGATTATCCGGGCACTCTTGGTGACAGTTGTAGCCGCAGCGGTGGCGTTCTG
>ONPM01000162.1 GCA_900319715.1 uncultured Prevotella sp. | reverse complement strand
CACATCGCGAACACGTACCACCTTACCCGTTGCAGGGTCAGAGAAGATAATCTGGTTGGCTATCTCCTCTTCGCTGTTCTCCTGTGCCTCCACATGGATGGGTATCTGCTGGTCGTCGTCGCTGATACTGCCACTCATCGTGGTGACGCCCTGAGCCTGCAGACGCGAAAAGAGCATCTGCTGACCAATGCCATAGGCTTGCAGGCGCTGGCGGTCGATATAAAGACTGATCTGCTCTTTCTGCTCGCCGAAGAGTTTCACATTCGCCACCGACGGGATGCGACGCAGGCGGTCGCTCAGATCATCACTGTATTGTTTCAACTCACGATAACTGCGCTGGCCGCTCTCGATGGCGATGAGCAGGGCCGAGGTGTTGCCAAAGTCATCGTTCACCACGATGGCCAGCACACCACTGGGCAACTGCGCCTTGAAGCCATTCAGACCGTGCTTGATCTTCGACCACACCTCGTCCTTGTTGTTCACATCGTCGTTCAGTTTCACCATCACGATACACATGCCGTTCTGCGACTGCGTGGTGGTCTTCCTGCGATTCACCTCACCAAAGGTAAACAAATAGCGCTCCAACGGCCGGGCCACCTGCTGCTCCACCTCTTCCGATGTGGCACCAGGACAGACCGCCACCACCACTCCCTGTCGGATGGTGGCATGTGGAAATTCGTCTTTCGGCATGATATACATGCCGTAGATGCCCATCACAAACAAGATGCCGACGATAAGCAATGATATTGAGTAATGCTCCAACGGCCATCGGAGCCAGTTCATCCTATTTCCCATATTATTATGAATTATGCATTATGAATTATGCATTAATATATCACTTTGGTTCCTTCGCTCAGTTTCTGATAACCCTCTGTGACAATACGGTCACCGATGCTCAGACCGTCGATGACGCTTACATAATTGCCCTGTGTCTGACCGATAGTCACGGTAGTGCGGTGGGCTGTACTGTCCTTGTCGATAGTCCACACAAACAGACTACCGCCAGCCTGACGACTGGTGCTCACCGTTGACTTCTGTACTGCTGTCACAGGAACCATTTTGCCACCAATACTCTGCGAGCCATCAGAGACAAAACGCACATTGGCCACCATCCCTGGCAGCAGTTTCCGGTCGCCGTTTGCCACATTTATTCTTATATCGTACGTATGTGTGAGGGCATCGGCCTGCACGCCCTTCTCTATCAGGCCTCCATGATAACTGCCATTGATGGCTTCTACCTGGATATTCGCTGGAGTACGGGCATTGATACCGCCAACTTCAGTTTCGGGAACTGCTACTTTTACCTTTACTGCAGAGATGTCAAGAATACTCACAACGGTCTGTGAGGGTAAGGCTGTCTCACCTGCACCAATCAGCCTTTTGCCAATGATTCCACCGACAGGCGCTACCAGCCGGCAATCGGCGAGATTCTTCTTGGCTACCTCCAACTGTGATTTGGCCTGAGCCACCTTGCTTTGTATCTCTACCCATTGTACTTCGGGCAGGGATCCGTTGTCGTGCAGCATCTTGTAGCGTTCCAATGCATCGTTGGCCTGCGTCATCTGCGCCTCAGCACCACTCAGCAGGTTGCGGGCCTGCGTGTCGTCCATCTCCGCAATCAACTGACCCTTGCTGACGGCCTGGCCTTCATTCACCAACATACGCTTGACGACTCCCATACCCGTAAAACTCACCGCAGTCGCCTCACGCTCTTCCACAATACCTACATACGTCTGGGCATTATCCACCATACCGGGCGATACCACCTGTGTCTTCACTCTCGTCGGAGCCTTCTCTCCACCGTTCGACTTTGCCGCTTGCTTTTGGCAAGAACTGCCCAGTAATATGACTGATAGCAGCATCAATAGTTTCTTCTTCATAACTAAATGTTTTATTTTAACTGCAAAATTAGCCCAAAATCGACTATCGTTCGTGTTTGATTTCACCCCACATATTGTCAATTCGACGCCAAGACGCCAAAACAATCATAATTAATACCAAATAAAACATGGTATATGGAGAATTATAAGTACTTTTGCAACATGAAACAGCATGAAGAAGTTACATTTCAGACATTAGCCAACAATGTGGATATCCAGATTGGCTATTCCGACAACGATATTGTGGTCGTTGATAGTATTCAGCAATTTACCGAGGTCAATACCGCCCATGTGGCCATGAATGCCGTCGTCATCTGCACCAACGGCAAGGTACAGGCTCAGATGAACGGCATACAAATGGAACTTCACAAGAATCAGGTGGCTATCGTACCCCAGAATGTGACGGTGACCGATGTGATGGTCAGCCCCGACTTCAACCTGAAGGCTATGTTCCTCACCAACCGCATCCTTCAGAGTTTCCTGCGTGAGAAGATGAACATCTGGAACGACATGATGTACATCCATCGCCACCATATCGTGACCATGGAAGAGGACGAGATACTGTTCTACACCCATTTCTACGACATGCTGACGCTGGCTATTACCAAAGGTAAGGACTATCCACTGAAAACCGAAGTCATCCAGTCGCTGCTGCGCTCGGCCATCCTCGGGCTCTGCGGGCGGATGAAGAAGATGCTTTCATCAGAAACCAATCTGGCTGACTCTGCCACCTTGCAAGGCAATGACAGAACGACATCCAAAGTCCACTTTCAGCACTTTCTTGATTTGCTGCACTCTAACGATGTGAAACGTCACACGGTAGAGGCTTATGCCAGCGAACTTTGCATCACACCCAAATACCTTACAGCCGTCTGCAAGAAAAATTCTGGCAAGACCGCTAACGAATGGATTACAGAACAGGTGCTGGAGGACATCCGTTACTACCTGCGCCAGACCGATCTCAGCATCAAGCAGATCTGCGACAAACTCGCATTCCCCAATCCCTCTTTCTTCGGTAAGTACGTGAAAGACCATTTCGGCATGACCCCGCTGACACTCAGAAACAGTTAAAACGACTTCCTAATGAAGTCGGATGGAGTAACGCCAAAATGCTTCTTGAACTGGCGGGTGAAGTGCTGGGGATAGTCGAATCCGAGACTTTCGGCCGTCTCAGAGATGGTGGCTCCGGCCATCAGTAACTGCTGGGCACGCTGCATGATGAAGCGGCGGATATGGGAGGTGGCGGAGTCG
>ONPM01000110.1 GCA_900319715.1 uncultured Prevotella sp. | reverse complement strand
TGTATCACGATACGCCCCTCTATTGGATCAAGGATGGCGAAGCACCACTGACGGAATCGTCGTTCGGACACTTTGACGAACTGTTCCAGCACATCCTCTAATCACACCTACCTGAACCAGTAGATGAGCCGTTTGTAGACGTATTTCAACTTCCAGCGGTAGTATTCGAAAGCACGTACCTGGCCACCTATTGAAGAAATAAAGGCACCAGTAAAACTTCCTTGGGTAGCCAGACACGGTTCGCACCAAAGGGAATAGATAACACCCTTTCTGTAGAGGTTCATATGATAATGGTCTATTGCAATATTACACTTGTTTGCGTATACTTCAGATAAAATAGCCTGAGCAACCTTATTGCTATAGTACAAAGCACCTGTAAATCTTACACGTCCAAGAGGAGCCTCGTAGAGCCATTTCCCTTTCACTCGACGTGAACGAGGAATGAACTGCAAAGAAGAGTCTTCGTATGAAATCAATACAGGCATTTCACTATACATTCTATGATATTCCTCCAAAGTCTTTTCAAAATTCTCCATAAAATGAGGATGTCGCTCCTTCCAACTGATGGCTGACGATATACTCGCAGGCCTTCAGGTGCTTGACAGCACAACTGGTGGCACCCGACTTGTTGTACAGTTCGCAGCCAGGAACGAAATACTTGTTGATGATCTCGTCTGTGAGTTCATTCTTGTCGTCATCGAGGATATACGTCACGTCGCCTGGCCAGTCCTGCAGTTGACGTTCCATGTGTGCCAGCCTGTCTGTCAGATGCTTGGCGTGAATCACTAATACCGTTGTCATCGTATCACCTTTCACCTTTTCACTCATTCACCTTTAGTCTGTCTTGTGTCATACGTTCCATATACTGTTGGATGATGGCCTTCAGTTCGAGTTCCATCTGTGGTTGCTGAGGCACCTTCCCCACCAGGTTGTGCTGCATCAGCGAGTCGTCCAGGGCATACATGCCCTTGGTCTGCTGGCCGTCGAACTGCAGCACGTGTCCATGCTTCACATACTGGTAGATGCCGTTCAGGTAGTTCACCGCCCAGGTATCTTCCGCAGGCGTGTTCAGCAGGTCGATACCGAAGCCGAAGTAGGGCTTCTGGTAGTGCAGCATCCCCATGACGGTGGGCAGGATGTCTATCTGCTGGGCGATCTTGTCCTGCATCTCTCCCACAGGCTGGCTGGGGTCGTAGATGATGATAGGCGAGCAGAATCCGCCTATGTCCGTCTGGTAGAAGGGATGGTCGCTCAGGTTCGTGTGGTCGCTGGTCAATACGAAGATGGTGTTCTTGAACCACGGCTCGTGGCTCGCCTTCTCGAAGAACTTCCCAATGGCCATATCCGTGTAGCGGATGCACTTGTGGATCTCAATGCCCTCCTCGGGATACACGTCCTTGTATTGCTCTGGCACGTGGTAGGGGTGATGGCTGCTGGCTGTGAAGACGGCCGTCATGAAGGGCTCTTTCATCTCCGACATCTTCGTGGCGTAGTATTGCAGGAAGGGCTCGTCCCAGATCGCCCACATGCCGTCGAAGTCGTCGTCACCGCCAAAGCGCGGGTCGTCATTATAGTCCTCGCGCCCGTAGTATTGCTGGAAGCCAGTGCTTCGTGCAAAGGCCATAAAGCCCATCGAACCGCGCTGGGCGCCATGGAAGAAGGCCGTCTCATAGCCCTCGCCTGCCAGCAGCGAGGCGATGCCGCTCACCTGGTTCATGGAGGCGGGCGTCAGGAAGAAGGGTTCTACGAACATGGGGATGCTCGACAGGATGCTGGGCATGCCGTCGATGCTCTTACGGCCATTACAGAAACTATAGCGGAAGGTGGTGCTATGGCTGACGAGCGAATCGACATGAGGGGTATAGCCCTTGTACTGGCCGTTCTCCAGGGTCTCGTTCAGGGCTCCGATATACTCGCGCCCGAAACTCTCGACGATCAGCACCACTACATTCTTTTTTAGTGAAGAGTGAAGAGTGTAGAGTGAAGAATTTGCTCCCGCCAAACTGTCGTTAGGAGTATGGATGGGAGTATATATAGACGCCAATGTTTTTTCGTCACTAAAATAATTGGGCACCACGAAGACATCCTTGCCAATGGTGCGGTAGATCGAGAAGGGGGTGTTGAGCACCAGGGCCGCTTCGATGGGACGGTCCACATACTGGTTGGCATTCGAGATGGTGATGGGTCTGACGGCCGTGGTGAAACCGCCTCGGATGCCTGCCACCACGAAGGGTGCGCAGGCCGCCAGCAGCAACACCTGCGACGGATACCATACCCACCACTTGCCTACGGGGACGGCCTTGCCTGGCGACCTGTACAACTTCCACATGGCATACACCAGGATGATGAACAGCAGCACCAGATACCAGTGGTTCACCAACTCCGTGCCTATGACCCCCGCCAGGTTGTTCTCGTTCTGGAACTCGTTGAAGACCGTCGTCGTGGTGCGGCGCATGGTGAAACGGAAGTAGACGCAGTCTGCCAGATTGACTGCCAGGGCCACGGCATTGATGACGACATAGACCCATTGGGCCAGTCTGCGCCAGGGCGTCAGCAGCAGGATGACAATATAGAGGCTGTTGGTCACCAGGATGGCTGCCGTGTCGAATACCAGACCGCCGCCCAGCATCTCCATCAGATGGGGGAATGCCAGGTGCCCTTCATAGAAGGAATAGTTCGCCACGAGGAACACCAGTCGCGCGATGAAATACACGATATAGGCCATCCCCAGGTTCCATCCCACAGTTCCTATGGGAGAAAGATAACCTAATACACAGTCTTTTTCTATCTTCATTTTTTCACCTTTTCACCTTTTCACTTTTTCACCTTTTCACCTTTTCACCTTTTCACCTTTTCACTTTTTCCTCAGATCCTCTGTCGCCATTTGCAGGATGGCCTTGGCGGTACGTGCCATGCGTTCTGCGTCAGGAGAGGTCTGAACGGTGAGACGGTCAGCAGTCAGGTCGTAAAGCATGTAGCCTGTGCTGTCCGTCATGGATATTCCGTTATTGAACATATGGATAGCGAAGGGATAACGATAACTCTCGCTTGTCACATCCCTGCTGAAGTCAAAGTCCTGATGGCTGATACCCATCTGCCCTAAGAGCGTAGCGGCAAAGTCGCTCTGATTACAGATCATATCCAGTTTCCTGGCTTGTTTGATGGCTCCGCCCGTCCAGATCATAGGGATTCTGTTACGGTCAGGATGCTGTTCGGTATATTCCTTGAAGTCACTGCTATGGTCAGGCATAAACACAATCAGCAGGTTGTCCCATTGCTTCGATTGCTTCATCTCCCGGATGAAGGTGCCTATGCAGTCATCGACATAAGAAAACCCGTTGTACTGTTTTTCTTTATATTTGTTCACAGGGACATCCCAAGGCTCATGACTGCTCAGTGTCGAGTAGCCGATGAGGAACCGCTTTCCTTCTCCCCCTCTCTTCCTGATGATCTCGCTTAAGGTCTTGAAGGTGATGTCATCACGCACACCCCATTTAGAGGTCGCTTGCTCTTCCTGAGTATAGTCCTGTTTCCAGTGGAGCCGTTCAAATCCCGTACTGATCAGGTAGCCTTTCATCTTCGTGAAGTTGATGTCCCCGCCATACAGGTAATCGGTGCTATAGCCCACCTTCTGCAGACTTCTCGCAATGCTGGGCAGATGACTTACCTTGTTCGACATCTTCATCACAGACATCGTGGGGAAGGAGAGATATCCGCTCAAGGCACACACAGTACCACGGTCTGTACGATAACTGTTGCCATAGCAGTTGGTGAAATCAATACCTTCCTGAGCAGCATGGCGCAGGTTCGGCATCACATTCAAGAACATGCTCCCGCAACTCTCCAACAGGATAACCACCACATCCGGGCGTTGTGTTCTCAGGAGTGTGTCTCCCGCAACACTCTCTGAATGATAGAGCCCGTCAGTGAGAGTCTTCAGTTCTGCAGGGGTATAGAAGTCATATACGGTGTTGTCACTGGAAGTGCTCTCCAGCGAGGCGAAGAAACTGAACACCGGGTTTACAGCAGAATGGTTCAGGAACTGGTCTTGCGAGAAATATACCTGCCCGATGTTCGTGGTCGACTCATCCAGTCCTCCCCTGATTCCAATCACCATCAGCGGTATACAGATGAGATAGAATATCGAACTCCTCGCTTTCCTCGCCACAGAGTATTCTCGTACCCTCGTACCTCCGACCCCCCGTACTCCTTTATAGATCTTATACAAGATCCATGTTCCCGCAACGACCACCACAATCCTCACTGCCATATACCCCCCTGACACACTGGCCTTTGCCTCTGCCGGAGAAGCCAGATACTGCAGACAACTCGCATCCAACTTAAACCCCCAAAACGGATACAGGCTCGTATCAGCCGTAAACGCCAGCATCATCGCAAATGAAATAATGCCGTAATATATTTTGAAGACCGTCCATATCCCCTTGGGCATCCGCCACACGCTCACTATCAACAATAGAAACGGTATGCTTATGATATAGATAGCCGTCGACAGGTCTAAGGTAAGACCATGCCTCACCACCTCCCATACGTCTCTCGCGCCAAATGCGTGCCCTTCATAGTTTGCCACCATGAACACCACCTTCGCTATCACGAATATGCAAACCGTGATAAGGTACACCTTCGTCAAATATATCAGCCTCTCCTTCATTCTACTTCTGCATATCGTGCAATTTCTTGTAGTATCCGCCCTTGGCCAGCAGTTCCTCATGACTGCCTCGCTCCACGATCTGACCCTCATGCAGCACGCAGATCTCGTCAGCGTGCTTAATCGTGCTCAGTCTGTGGGCTATCGCCACGGTGGTCCTTGTCTTCATCAGCCGCTCCAGGGCATCCTGCACCAGCCGCTCGCTCTCCGTGTCGAGGGCCGAGGTGGCCTCGTCGAGGATGAGGATGGGTGGGTTCTTCAGGATGGCACGGGCGATGGAGACGCGCTGGCGCTGGCCTCCCGAGAGGCGTCCGCCACGGTCTCCGATATTGGTGTCGAAGCCGTGTTCCGACTGTATGATGAAGTCGTAGGCATTGGCTATCCTGGCGGCCTCGGCGATCTGTTCGTCAGTGGCATTGTCCACGCCGAACGAGATGTTGTTGCGGAACGTATCGTTGAACAGGATGGCCTCCTGGTTGACATTGCCTATCAGTTGGCGCAGGTCGTTGATGCCCAGGTCCTTCACGTTGATGCCGTCGATGAGCACCTCGCCCTCCTGCACGTCGTAGTATCTGGGTATCAGGTCCACCAGTGTCGACTTGCCGGACCCCGACTGTCCTACTATCGCCAGCGTCTTCCCTTTCGGTATGATGAGGTTGATGTCCTTCAGCACCCATACCTCCGTATCCCCGTTCTCATGGTATGCGAAACTCACATGCCTGAATTCTATCTCGTGCTCGAAACTTGTGATGTGTCTCGGCTTGGCAGGCTCTTTGATCGTGTTCTCCGCCTTCAGGATCTTGTCGATACGCTCCATCGAGGCCAGACCCTTGGGGATGCTGTAGCCTGCCTTCGAGAAGTCCTTCAGGGGGTTGATGACGGAGTAGAGCATCACCATGTAGTAGATGAAGATAGGCCCCGAGAGGGTGTGGTTGTTCAGCACGAGCACGCCGCCGAACCACAGCACGATCACGATCATGATGGTGCCCAGGAACTCGCTCATGGGGTGGGCGAGCACCTGTCTCGACAGCACCCGCATCAGGTTCGTGCGGTAGGCCGTGTTCACGTTGTCGAAGCGGCGGTTCATCTTCTCCTCGGCGATGAAGGCCTTGATGATGCGCAGTCCGCCCAGCGTCTCCTCCACCTGGCTCATCGTGTCGCTCCACAGGGCCTGGGCCTTGATGGAGTCCTGCTTCAGTTTACGGCCCACGAAGCCCATGAACCATCCCATGATGGGGACGATGGTCAGCGTGAAGAGTGTCAGTTGCCAGGATATGAAGAGCAGGGCGGCGAAGTAACTGATGATGAGGATGGGGTTCTTGAACATCATCTCCAGGCTGGCCATGATGGAGTGCTCCACCTCGTCTACGTCGCCGCTCATACGGGCGATGATGTCACCCTTGCGCTCCTCGCTGAAGAAGCCCATGGGCAGCGATGTGATCTTACGGTAGAGTTGGTTGCGCATGTCGCGCACCACGCCTGTCCGGATGGGCAGGATGCTTACCGCTGCCAGATAGTAGACGCCCGTCTTCAGGAAGGTGGTGGCAGCCAGGAACAGGCCGATCAGCAGCAGCGTCGTCGTCTGGCCCCATTCGGCGATGAGGCCGTTCACGTAGTAGTTCATGTTGTTCATCAGCACCTCCTGCACGTTACCCCAGTCCCATGCCATCAGGCTGGTGGCGGCCTCTGCGTCGCTCGTCTGGAACAGGATCTGCAGGATGGGGATCAGGGCTGCGAAGGAGAAGATGTTCAGCACTGCCGACAGGATATTGAACACCACCGACAGCACCAGGTATTTCTTGTATGGCGGCACGAACCGCCTCAGTACGCCAAGGAATTCTTTCATATTCTTTTTATTCTAAGGATTTTAGGATTTTAGGATTTTATGCTCTGCATTGGATTTAAAGGAATCTTGCGCAGAAGAAGCGGAATTTCCTTTTATCATGAAACCCTTAGATTTTATAAATTTATTATTCACAACAGGATAAATGCTTTCTCGGATATTCTCGGTATTGAAATTAACGACATAGCCTAGTTCACAATTCATCAAACGGAGATAAGTGTAGAGTTGCTTTTCGAAAACAGAACGGAAATCCGTTACAGACTTCAGTTCTAAGATAATCTTGTCATCAACAATCAAGTCAAGTCGCAGATCAGGGCAGATGAGTTCTCCCTTATAATAAACAGGCACCTCGACCTGGCTCCTGACCTCAAACCCATTCATCCTCAGTTCCTTAATCATCGCCTTCTCATAGATGCTTTCCAATAGCCCGGGACCCAACTGATTGTAGACCTCGTAAATGCATCCAATAATCCTATATGTATAATCTCTATCCATTTTTCTTTGTTTATTCTGCGGATTTTAGGATTTTTCCTTTTCATCCGTTCCTAGGAACGAATCCTTTTTTACTGTCTATATAGAATCCTTACATCCTTAAATCCTTAGACTAAAGATTCTTAGAAAATCTCTCCCAAGAGCGTGGCGCTGGTGGAGCCAATGATGCGGACGCGGACCGTCTCTCCGATGTGATGCCCTTCCTTAGGGAACACCACCATCTTGTTCTGTTCCGTCCTGCCGCAGAGTTGCTCCCTGGATCTCTTCGAGAACCCCTCCACCAGCACCTCAAACGTCTTCCCCTCGTCTTTCTTGTTCTGTTGGGCCGAGATCTCCGTCTGGAGCGCGATCAGTTCGTTCAGCCGCCTGATCTTCACCTCCTCAGCCACATCGTCGGGCAGGTGCTTTGCAGCATACGTCCCGGGGCGCTCCGAGTACTTGAACATGAAGGCCGAGTCGTATCCCACCTCGCGCATCAGCGACAGACTCATCTGGTGGTCCTCCTCCGTCTCGGAGTGATAGCCCACGAAGATATCCGTCGACAGCCCGCAGTCGGGGATGATCCGCCTGATGGCAGCCACGCGGTCCAGATACCACTCGCGGGTGTACTTCCTGTTCATGAGTCCCAGGATGCGGTTGCTGCCGCTCTGCACGGGCAGATGGATATGCTTGCACACGTTCGGCACCTCGGCAATCACCTGCAGCGTCTCGTCGCTCATGTCCTTCGGGTGGCTCGTCGTGAACCTCACTCTCATCTCTCCCGCTTCCTCTGCCACCATCCTCAGCAACTCGGCAAAGGTAATCTTTTCCCCTCCTGAGTTAGGAGGGGTAGGGGTGGTCTGAACGTGGGTCTGATCCGCCTCTACATTCCACAAATACGAGTTCACGTTCTGTCCCAAGAGTGTCACCTCCCTGAAGCCTCTGTCCCTCAGGTCGCGCACCTCCGTCAGTATGCTCTCCACGTCGCGGCTTCTCTCCCTGCCTCTGGTATAGGGCACGATGCAGTAGTGGCAGAAGTTGTTGCATCCTCTCATGATACTGACGAAGCCCCCGATCTTATGGCCCAGCCCGATCCTTTGGGGCACCACGTCACGGTAGGTTTCCGTGGTGGAGAGCTCAATATTCATGGCCCGATGCCCCAATTCTGCCTGGGCGATCAGGTCTGGCAGACTCAGGTATGCATCAGGTCCGGCCACTAGGTCACAATGGTATTTCTCCATCAGCTCCTCTTTCACCCTTTCCGCCATGCATCCCAGCACGCCGATAATCAATGGATTTTTGGTAACTTCTTCCCCTCCTAAGTTCTTGGCAGAGCCAAGCGGCAAAGCCGAGCGAGGAGGGGTAGGGGTGGTCTGAACGAGCGTCTGATCCGCCTTCTCAATCCGTTTATCTCGCTTAATCCTTTGCCTTCTCTCAGCCTCCAGCGCCTCCAGACGGTGATAGATCTTCTGCTCCGCATTATCCCTCACACTACAGGTATTTAAAAACACGGCATCAGCCTCACTCAGTTCTTCCGTCGTCTCATACCCGGCCATGCGCATCACGCTGGCCACCACCTCCGAGTCTGCCACATTCATCTGGCAGCCGTATGTTTCTATATATAACTTCTTCATTTCGGTACAAAGGTACAACTTATTATTGGATGTTGCAAGAAATAAACAAAAAACTTTCGTCATTGGTGTCATCCCCGTGGCAATCACCGTCAATCCGAACCTCTACCTGAAGTTCGACGCAAGCGTGAAGGGTTCTGCTCATCTGAAGTGCAAGTACGACTACTCCAACAGGTTCAAGGCCTGGGCCGGTACAAAGATTGAAATCCTCGGCAACTCTTTTTTCGGTTTTTGCGTTTCGGAGGCAAGAATGCCAGAAAGAGGGCCGACAGGGATGCTGTCAGTCCTCTTTGCATGTCAGGCTAGTCCTATAGCGTCACTGGGCCGTAGCCCATACAACTCGTCGTGCTGATGGCCGTCAGGAAGGCCGTGAGCGCGGCTACTATCACCTTCACCGCTAACTCGATGATACGTTGCTTCTTCATACGATTTTCGTTTTTATTCGGTGGTGCGGTGGTGCGGGGGTCAGCCTCTTATGAGGCTGGAGGCGCGAGATCACTCTGCTGCGGAATCCTCTGCCCTTAGAGTAATATCTTCCCCTCCTGAGTTAGGAGGGGAGCCCGTCAGGGCGGGGTGGTCTGAACCGCCGCATCATTCGCTTAACTATTCCCTTGTTCAGACCACCCCTTAC
>ONPM01000111.1 GCA_900319715.1 uncultured Prevotella sp. | reverse complement strand
GTATTTAATTCATAATATAATATATAAATATATTTATATATTATATTATGAGCAATTTTAGAGAATCAAAAACTCTTAATGACACATTTTCTTAATGACACATATGACACATTACCCCAATATTTTTGTCAAGTTCTTTTGGTAAGTATCTAATATAGAGCAAATTAGCGCAATTACCCTTATTTTAGAGGATAAAGGCTTGCATAATTCAAACTAATTATGTAACTTTGCAGTCAAATAATTTATCTTAAAATAAAACAAATTAGCCAATGACACAATGGGACTCTCCTCACACGACAAGGACTATAGCCCGGAACAGGTGAGGGCGATGGTGGAGAAGTTCGGCGCGCCGGGGGAGTATGAGGTGTAAAGGACGGCAGTTAAGGGAGTAAGGGATGCCTGGTAAGGGAGTAAAGTATAGGGGGTTATATATATAAAGTCCTATCCTTTACAAGGTAAACAGGCATTAGCATGAGAGTAAACAGGCATCGGCAAGAGAGTCAAGTGGCAGGGGTCATGCCACACAGAAAATCACAGAAATCACAGAATTTTGACGCTTCGCTTGCTATGCGCAGCCTGTGCCGGAGGCACTTTCTGTGATTTCCGTGAATTTCTGTGTGACCTTTTCTCCCCCCTAGACAGGCGGAGGCAGAGGGATATTCCCTTGTTCAGACCACCCCGCCCTACGGGCACCCCTCCTGACTCAGGAGGGGAAGAGATTACCGGACTTTGGATTTGTCGGGCGTGTTGTACCAGAGGTTGGAGAGGATGGAGCCCTCACCCCAACTGTTGAACAGCGGATAAGCCTTGGTGACGGAAACACGCTCCGAGGGATACCTGAAGTCGGTGGGGATCAGGATGGCCCAGGGGTTCTGACCGGTCTTGGCCAGATGGACCTCCACGCCCGTGGTGGCGTCGTAGATATACGGCTGCTGTGCCTCGTCGAGCAGGCTGAAGTCCTTGCTGACCGTCCTCGTGGCACTGACGTAGGGATAACTGGAGCCGTCGGTGTTGATGAAGGTCATGTGGTCGCTGACGCCGAAGAGGTCGTGCACCTCGACATTTTCCTGGATGGCGCCGATGTTGAGACCGCGCACATAGACATCGTCGTGGGCACCGCAGGCCACAAGACGGTACTCGATGGTGGTCTCGTTGGTCCTGATGGCTTTGATCACCACATCGTTCATATCGTAGTCGCTGTCCGTCTTCGTATCCTCAAAGCAGTAGGTGAAGACGTGGAGGTCGGGCTCGGGGATGTCGGGGATGACCTTGCCACCCTCCATCTCGATGATGACGTCGTTGAAGTCGGCATCGGTACCCGACTCCCAGGACATGAACACACGGTTGTTGAAACTGATCCAGAAGAGGCGCGGACCGTCCGTCTTCAGACTCTGATTACTGGCAGTGACCGAACTCCTGAAGTTACCGTCTTTCCAATTGTTGATTTCGTTGTTCAGCCGGCCGTCGCCGTAGATCTCGCCCTGCTTCCTACCACCGTCGGCGTCGGTGTTGGCCTTGATCATGAAGCCGATCTTATAGCCTTTGGGGAAGATGCTGCTGACGGCCTTCGTACCGACCTCAGGCATTGAAGTGCCATTGGCGGATTCGTCATCGGCGCCGTAATTGCCATTTGCGCCGAAATAGAGCAGCAGGAAGGAACCGTGCTTGGCGACCACATCGTCCTCGGTCTCGCCGAACGCCTTGTTGAAGGGGATAGCCTGGTACTTGGGCAGGTTGTGGACGAAGGTCTCGAATTGGTCATTCGACATACCCGACACTTCCGACTCCAAATAATAATAATAGTAGAGTTCGGAGCGGTACACCTCGAAGCCATACTCCGTCGGATGGTCGCACTTGTACATCGGCGTGAGGATGACGGGCTCTTCGCCGTTGGTGGTGATGTAGCTCTTGGCGTTGGTGGAGCCGGAGTTCAGCACGATGCTTGAATTGTCGTTCGCACGTCCGTTGGGCAGATAGGAGAGCACAAACTGGCGGAAGAACGACTTGAAGTCGGCTGAGTAGTCGGCACCGGGTGCCAGATTCAGACCGTCGTAGTCGTTGAGTTTGTAGAGCGGGGCGTCGTCATAGAAACTCCCATTATCCTGATACCTCTGCTTGGCCCACGACACTGTGGAGCCTGCGATATTGAAGGATTTCGTCACATCGTCGGGCAGGGTGTAGCCCGTGGTCAGTTTCTCACCTCTGGTGAGGGCCTTCTCTTCGATCGAGGCCTGGCCGTTCTCCACCTTGCGGAGGATGTAACTGTCATTGGTGATGAAGCCCACATAGAGCCCGAGATTGTCCTTCGGGGCGTCGTAAAAGAGCGTCAGGCTGGTCTGACCGTTGGTCTCAGCCTGGTTGAGCACCTTCATCGCGTTGCGGGTGACATAGGAGGGGGTTGTCTCGTCGTCGATCTCGAGGACATCGACGAGCAGTTGGACGCGCTTGACGGTGGCGTCGGCAGTGATATTCACCTGACCGCTGACGGTGGAGCACCAGTCCTGGCTCGGGCTGACCTCGAATCCGAGCACTTTCTCTGCATTTGTTTTGGCGGCTTCCTGAACAAATTGGTTGTCTGGGTCATAGAGTTCGGTCTTCGAACAACTCATCATGGCAAATAGACAGACAACAGAAAACAATAATTTCTTCATTACTTATATATTTTAATGGTTGGTTTACGGTTTGATTAACCCGTTTTTTATATGATTAATTATGATTTCGATTGCAAAGTTAAGGCGAAAATGAGTAAAAAAGTGTGTAAATTACAACAATGGTGTGTAAATTTCGGCAATTTGGTGTGTAATTTTTCGAAATTTACACACTAAATGAGGGTAAAAAGCGAAAAAAATGCGTAATTTTGCACCCAGTTTATGAGAGAAATGCAATTCACCGCCATCGCCTTGATGGCCCTGCTGACGCTGAAACTGCTGCTGTTGCCCGTGAAGGTGACCAACAATAGCGTGATAAACCGCTCCCGCTGGCTGATGCTCAGTGCGACGGTGGTCGTCGGCGTGCATTTCCTGTTGCAGTATATCTTCAGACTGCGTGAGTACGGCGTGACGCAGGCCGTGATGCTCAACCTCTCGCTGCTCATCCCCGCCACCGTCCTGCTGTCGCTGGCCATCTCCTGTCTGCAAAGAAGAGTCAAGCCGGCAGACGTCTACATCGGCGTGTCGACATGGCTGCTGACGCTGGCACTCCTGGCCTTCGCCGTCGTCACCGACGGACAGCCACTGCTGAGCGACACCCCCGAACGGCGACTGGCAGAGCGGGTGGCCTCCGTCTGCTTCGCCTTCACACAGTTTTACCATGCATGGCGGCATCTGACCAACCTGAAGGCCATGCACGACGCCCTGAGCAACTACTACGACCGCGATATGGACGGCGTGTTGCGCTGGATGAAACTCAGCATCTTCTTCCTGCCGGTGGTGGGACTGTTCATACCCCTCATCGTGTTCTTTCAGGGTCCGTGGCTGGCCGTGTTCAGCCTCGTGATACTGGGAGGCGTGTTCTTCTTCATCGACGGCTTCTGCAGTTACGTAGTGAGCAAAGGACCCGCGCGGATGCAGGAGGCCGAAGACGAGGGCAACGAAGAGGAAGCGCAGACGGTGATGATGGAAGACCTGCGCAAGACCGCCGACAGCGAGCGCCGGGCGTCGATGCCCCTCGACACAGAGAACCTGCGTCGCGTGGACCGTGCCGTAGAGCAGTGGGTGAGCCAGGGCCAATACCGGAACAACGGCCTCAAGTTGCCCCAGGTGGCCGACGAACTCAACGTACCGCGCTACCTGCTCACCGGATGGCTCAGGAGCCAGCACCTGAAATATGCCGACTGGATGAACAGCCTGCGCATCGACGAGGCGAAGCGGGTGATGCGTGAGCATCCGGAGTGGAACAACGAGGCCATCGCCCAGCACTGCGGCTTCTGCGACCGCAGTTACTTCCTGAGGAAGTTCAAGGAGGCTACCGGTATGTCGCCCAACGAATATACCACCATCCACACCACCTGACTTCCGCAAGCGGCACTTACTCCCCCCTTGATCTCTTTTATTTCACCCTGAGCGCCCTCATGGCATTGAGGACGGCGAGGACGGTGACGCCCACGTCGGCAAAGACGGCGAGCCACATCGTGGCAATGCCTATAGCGGCCAGGATCAGCACCGCCACCTTGACGCCGATGGCGAAGGCAACGTTCTGACGGGCTATCGCCAGCGTGCGCCGGGCGATACGGATGGCGAGGGCAATCTTCGAGGGTTTGTCGTCCATCAGCACCACGTCGGCCGCCTCGATGGCCGCATCACTCCCCAGTCCGCCCATAGCGATACCGACGTCGGCCCGAGCCAGCACCGGGGCGTCGTTGATGCCGTCGCCGACGAAGGCGACTTTGTTTCCTCCTTCCTCATTCCTCGAAAAAAACTCCACCTTCTCCTCCGGCAACAACTCCGCATGATACTCATCAATGCCGAGGGTCTGGGCCACATGCTCGGCCACCTCACGACGGTCGCCCGTCAACATCACCGTCTTTCGCACACCGAGGGCTTTCAGGGAGGTGATGGCCTCAGCACTGTCAGGCTTGATCTGGTCGTTGATGACGATATGTCCGGCATACGCCCCGTCGATGGCCACATGGATCACCGTACCCGTGCGGTGCTCATCGTGGCATTGCGCACAGTCGTGCCACTCGGCACCCACGGCATCCATCATCTTCGTGTTGCCCACATTGACCATTGAACATTGACCATTGAGCATTTTTACCCTCGCACGGATACCATGACCGGCGATTTCCTCGACATCAGAGACCGTACAGCCGTCGGTAGCCTCGTCGGGGAAGGCATCACGCAATGCCGCACCGATGGGATGGGTGGAGAAGTGCTCGACGTGAGCAGCGAGGTGGAGGAGATTTTTCCTCGAGTTAGAATGCACCGCCTCGACGGCGAACTGCCCATGGGTGAGCGTGCCCGTCTTATCGAAGACCACAGTATCCACCTTCGCCAGGACGTCCATGAAGTTGGCACCCTTCACGAGGATACCCTTGCGGGAAGCGCCTCCGATGCCACCGAAGAAGGTCAGGGGCACACTGATGACGAGGGCACAGGGACAGGAGACCACGAGGAACATCAGGGCACGATAAATCCATTGAACATTGAACATTGAACATTGAAAGATGTTCCACAGTGTAGGGATGATGGCGAGGGCCAGAGCGGCAAAGACCACGATGGGCGTGTAGATACGTGCAAAGCGGGTGATGAACGTCTCGCTCTGCGACTTATGCTCGCCGGCATCCTCCACCAGACGGATGATCTTCGAGACGGTGCTCTCGCCATAAGGTTTGGTGACACGCACCCTGAGGACACCAGAGAGATTGACACACCCCGAGATCACCTCGTCGCCGACATCAACGCCACGAGGCAACGACTCGCCCGTCAGCGCCACAGTATTCAGGGCACTCGTCCCCTCAATGACCACGCCGTCCAGGGGGATCTTCTCGCCCGGCTTGACGACGATGATGGAGTTCACGGCGACGGAGGAGGGAGATACGTCTTTCGGGGGTACGGTGGTGCGGGGGTACGGAGGTACGAGATTACCGTCATTCCCTGAATCCGCAGTCGAATCATCTGCACTTTGACTATTCTCGTACTCCCGTACTCCCGTACCCCCGTTCCCCCGAGAAACCTCCACATGCGCCACATCCGGCCTGATATCCATCAGATGCGCAATGCTCTTCCGGCTCTGGCCCTCGGCATAACCCTCGAAGAGTTCACCCACCTGGAAGAAGAGCATCACGAAGACGGCCTCGGGGAACTCGGTCTCGGCACCGGGGAGGAAACCGATCAGGAGGGCACCGATGGTGGCCACAGACATGAGGAAATGCTCGTTGAAGGCATCACCGTGGGTGATACCCTCCCACGCCTCGTGAAGCGTCTCGTGGCCGATTAAGAGATAGGGGACGAGGTAGATGAGGAGAAGGGAGTATGGTGAGAGGTGAGAGGTGAGAGGTAAGAGGTGAGAGAATACTCCATGCTCAATGAGAACGGCGACAGCCAACAGGATGACAGTCGCAATGATAAGTCCAAGTTGACGTTTCAGCGAGTGCTCATGGTGATGATGATGCTCGTGATCATGATGATGCTCGTGATCATGATGATGCTCACGGTGCTCATGTTCATGGTGCTCATGTTCGTGCTCAGAAGTAATCTCACTCCTCACTCCACACTCCTCACTCCTCGAAGAACCTCTCCTCGAACAACACTCCTCATGTAAATGTGCCATATCTTTGCAGTTTTATAAGTTTCACGCTGCAAAGGTACGGCACATTTCGTGCAACTGGGTTGCAAAGGCAACGAATCGCGTTATTTTCTTGAAGCCATGAAGCGGAAATCGATGGCACCGCCGAAGTCACCGATACGGTCGTCAGACATAGCCATCATCTGGAACTTCTTACCGTCCTTCTCCACCACATAACCGCGGACCTTCTCGGCCTTCAGTTGTGAAGCCGTCATCTCCTTGCCGCTGAAGGTGTGATAGCACTTCAGGCCCTTGGCCTCAAAGACGTCGGCCAGTTTGTCGTGGACGGCATCCATATCGCCCTCGGCCAACTGGTGGTCGCCGAAGAAGGTGACAGAAATCGTGCCACCGGTGTCGGAACCATCCATCCTCACCACACGCACGTTGGGGATGCCGGCCAGATCCTCGGCCTTGATGCCCAGAGCGTCGAAGGAGCCCTCATTCTCCACCTGAGTCTTCAGCGGACTGAGCGACACGGAGAAGTTGTAATCAATGTAGTACTCCTCGTCACGCTCTATCACCTCGAAGGCAGGATTGGGCTCGTCGGCATAGTACTCGAAACTCATGGGATTCTCGAAGTCGAAGCACAGACGGAGTCGCATATCGTTCTTCTCGCCAGGCAGATACAACAGGGCGTCGGAGTCCCTACGGCCGTTGTCGATACGCTCCTGCGTATACCAGGGCACACGGAAGCCCTTCTCCTGCAGTTTCTTCACATAGGCTTGCATCTCCTCCTTGGTCACACCGTTATAGTCCACCTGATACTGATAAGACGTGTCGTCGGAGTCGAATTTCGTGTACACGATACGCCCCTTCGTCTCGATCTCGGGGATGCCGTACTTGTCGTAGACGGAAGCCGGCCACTTGCCGTCGGCGAGCCCGCCGGCGTTCTCTGAGGATTCACTACTGGAGCCGCTGTTGCCACTCTTTCCTCCACCGCAGGCCGTCAACATGAGGGCTACGATGCACATTAAAGATAATGTCAGTTTCTTCATAAATTGTTTGTTGGGTTGGTTGGTAAAAATCCCGCAGAAACAGTTCTTATTTCTGCGGGAGGAATGAATATTACTTCTTGATAAACTCTACGCGACGGTTCTTGGCGCGACCGGCGTCGGTGGCATTGTCGGCCACGGGTTCGTGAGAGCCCTTACCGACGGCACGCATGTTGAACGGATCGCAGCCTAAGCCCTCGAGGGCCTTCACGACAGCCTCAGCACGCTGCTGAGACAGCGGGTCGTTGATCTTGTCGGAGCCCTGGTTGTCGGTATGTCCCTGCACTTCGAAGCGAGCCGTCGGGTTCTTCTTCATATAGTCGGCCACCTTCTGGATCTCGGCCATCGACTCGGGCTTCAGCGTCGCCTTGCCCGTCTCAAAGAGGATGTTGTTGGTGACGAACTTACCCGTCTCGGCAATGGCCTTCTCAACGGCAGAGAGGTCGGTGGTCTGGCGCTGATAGAGATCAACAGCACCCTTGGCGAGAATCACATGACCTATGCCACAATACGGGTAACCATCCTGGACATGGAATTCGAAACGACTGGGAGCCGCCACATTAGGCAGATTGATGACACGAGTTCCATTGATATAATATTTGAAAGCACGCTTGTTGAATGAAATAGCGAAATGGTTCCACTGCCCAAACTTAACACATTTCTCCAAATCATTCCATCTCAAATCGCCACTCACATCACCCGAAGCACCACTACCCTTCTTAAATGAATAGTTTCCGTAAACATCCGGACTACCTGGACGGAACATCTTGTAGATATTGCCAAGCTCGTCGTCACCCTGATAGAAATAGATGTGCCACGCCATCTGGTCTATATCGCCAGGCTTACACATAAACTCTTCCCACTCGAGGGTGAAGACATCAGGCAGATAAGACTTCATATTCTGCATCAGAGGGGAGAAAACAGTAGTTCCGGAGGTATTGCTGTGCGCATACTTCTTGCCGTTGACGGAGGCCACCTCCAGACTGCCGTCGCTGATATCCCACTTGGATGGGAACTCGCCCATCTGCTCACCAGCGAAGTCGTCCTCAAAGAGGATCACGCTACCGCGAACGAAGTCGCTCTTCTGGTTCTTGGCATCAACAGGGGTATCATCACCCTGCTCTGACACCTCGGCATCCTCGTATTCGATCTCGTCGTCATTAGAGCCTTTCTTTTTA
>ONPM01000182.1 GCA_900319715.1 uncultured Prevotella sp. | reverse complement strand
GTCAACGAGCGTAACCTCAACACTGGGTGCAGCCTTCACGGTGGCATTCTGATAGCCAACGTAAGAGATAGTGATGTTGGCACCCTGATTAGCTTTCAGTACGAAGTTACCGTCGAAATCAGAAACGGTGGCCGTCTGTGTGCCGTCCACGCGTACTGTAGCGCCGATAATGGGTTCGCCTGTAGCATCTTTCACATGGCCTTTGACCTCAATCTGAGCAAAGGCACCTACCGATAGGAACAGACCTAACAAAAGGCCGAGCATCCTAAGCGGGATTTGAATGTTTACCTGCTTCATCATTACATTAATTAGAGTTAATCGTTTGTATAATAGTTATTTTGGTGCAAAGTTACGTTTCTTTTTGATATGTTGTTCTTTTTTTGCATTAAAAAGATATGATAGGTTCGTGCAAACGTTTGCATAGGGACTGTTTAATAATATTAATAAGGTATATGTTGCTGTTTCTTAACTTTTTCGTAACTTTGCATCCAAAAGTTCACGAATAATTAAAAACGAACCAGATGGAAGAAAAGGCACCAATGACTATGAAGGATATCGCCAGGGAGTTTGGTATCTCTGTGGCCACGGTGTCCCGTGCATTGAAGGATTCGCCCCGTATCAGTGAGGAGCGCCGGAAAGCCATCCAGCAGTATGCCCGTGAACACAACTTCTATCCCAATGTCATCGGTGAGGCTTTGCGCCACAGCCGGGTGATGCCTCTGAGGCTCATAGGTGTCATCGTACCGGAGTTCACCCATTATTATTTCTCGTCGATCTTGACAGGTATCGAGGAAGCTGCTACTGCCCGTGGATACAGGATTATGGTAGCCCTCAGTGGAGAGCAACATGAACGTGAGGTTAGTATCTGCGAGAGTTTTCGCCGCAGTAAGGTATGTGGTGTCATTGTGTCACAGGCGAAGGATACCAAGAACTATGAGCACTATCAGAAACTGATCGATGCCGGCATCCCCCTGGTGTTCTACGACCGTATCTGTACGGGGGTGAACGCCAGCCGTGTGGTGGTCGACGACTACATGGGTGCCTACAATGCCGTGACCTACCTGGTGGAGACGGGCTGCAAGCGCATCGCCTTCTATGGCTCGCCCATGCAACTGGAGATCTCCAAGAACCGTTTCAACGGTTATAAGGATGCACTCCTGAAACATGGGCTGAGGGTGTACGAGGAGATCATCCGTGTCTGTGACAACCGTGCTGATGCCGAGACACTGACCCCAGAGATACTGGCCATGGATCAGCGCCCTGACGGATTCTTTGCCGTCAACGACGATACGGCCATCGGCATCCTCTATACGGTGAAGCGGTCTGGCCTGAGGGTGCCTGAGGATATCAGCATCTGCGGATTCACCAACGGTCAGCGTGCCGTGGCCTGTGACCCGATGACGAGATAATTTTTTAACGACAACTATGACAACAAAGACAACTTTTTTTAACGATGATAGATATTGAAATATTAAAAGAACATATATATGATGTCGTCGGGGCTATCCATGAAGTCCATAAGGAGTTGGGAGCGGGTCTCAACGAATATTGTTACCAAGAAGGGTTACAATTGCAATTGGAGGAAGATAATATCCCTTTCGCGAGAGAATTATCGTTCCATCCTTGTTATCATGGTAAAGTGATGGCCGCAGTCTATCGCATTGATTTCCTTTGTAAAAATAATATTATCATAGAGTGCAAGGCTGTATCTGAATTGATCAGCAATCATCGAGCACAGTTATTTAATTATATGCGTCTTCTCCAATGTCCATTCCTCAGAGAATCGTAAAAATGTTGTCTAAGTTGTTATTGTTGTCGTAAGATCTAAAAAAGTTGTAGTATATGAAACAGAAGCCAGATTTAAGTTTTTGGAAGCTCTGGAACTTGAGCTTCGGTTTTTTCGGTGTGCAGATAGCCTACGCACTCCAGAGTGGAAACATCTCGCGTATCTTCCGCACCCTCGGTGCCGACCCACATTCGCTGTCGTTCTTCTGGATACTCCCGCCGCTGATGGGTATCCTTGTGCAGCCTATTGTCGGGACACTCAGCGACCGCACTTGGACTCGCTTCGGCCGCCGTATTCCCTATCTCTTCTTGGGTGCTGCCGCCGCTGTGGCCGTGATGTGTCTGCTGCCCAATGCCGGTTCGTTCGGTATGGCCGTAGGAACGGCTCTCATCTTTGGACTCTTTGCCCTGATGCTGCTCGACACGAGCATCAATATGGCCATGCAGCCGTTCAAGATGCTCGTAGGCGATATGGTCAACGAGAAGCAGAAGGCCAAAGCCTACAGTATCCAGTCGTTCCTTTGTAACGCCGGCTCTATCGTGGGCTTCCTCTTCCCCTACATCTTCGCTGCCATCGGCCTGAGCAATGTGGCTGCAGAGGGTGTCGTCCCCGACACGGTCATCTGGTCGTTCTATATTGGTGCAGCCATCCTTATTATCTGTGTCATCTATACGACGTTGAAGGTGAAAGAGTGGACCCCGCAGGAGTACCGTGAATATAACCCTGTTTCTGAGGAAAAGGAAGAGTCGGCCAACTGGATTACCCTGTTGAAGAATGCCCCCTCCACGTTCTGGAAGGTAGGACTGGTGCAGTTCTTCTGCTGGGCAGGTATGCTCTATATGTGGACCTATGTCGTCGATGCCGTTTCCGAGACCGTCTGGGGAACCATCGACCCGGCAACCAGTGACTATCAGGAGGCAGCCAACTGGACGGGCGTGCTCTATGCCATTCAGGCCTTGGGTAGTGTGGTCTGGGCTACGCTCTTGCCGCGCTTCAAGAATGTGAAGATTGCCTATAGCATCAGCCTTGTCCTCGGCGGACTGGGCTTCCTGCTCATTCCCTTCTGTCCTGACAAATATTTGCAGATCATACCCTTCCTGCTCATTGGTTGCGGCTGGGCCGCCATGCTCGCCATGCCATTCACCATCGTCACCAATGCCCTGCAGGGCTATGGTCACATGGGTGCCTATTTGGGGCTGTTCAACGGCACCATCTGCGTGCCACAGATCGTTGCAGCCATCTGTGGCGGCACTATCCTGTCGCTCGTCGGTCACCATCAGTCGACGATGATGATCGTGGCTGGTGTCAGCTTCCTGATTGCCTCCGTCTGCGTGGGAGTGATTAAAAAGTAAATCTCGAGGAATGGAAAGAATAATCGGAAGTACGGAGGTGCGGGGGTACGGGGGTGCGAGAATACCCCAAGTGCATCCATCAATGGCTTGCAAACTATTCTCGTGCCCCCGTACCCCCGCACCTCCGTACCTCCGAATAATCCTCTTTCTACTATTCTCTTACCTCTTACCTCTCACCTCTCACCTCTCTTTTGCCGGCAACCTCCTGACAGACCGCTATAACCTGACCTCTCTGGATCTGAGCAACGGCCTGCCCCATAACCATGTCAGCGATATCTTCATGGACTCCAA
>ONPM01000113.1 GCA_900319715.1 uncultured Prevotella sp. | reverse complement strand
CATTTCGACGAGGCCCTGCGAATAGCCTCCACCATCCGTGCGCCGATGACGCGCTACAATCTCGAGCGTGAAATCTATCGTGAGCAGAAGAACTACGAGATGGCCTTCAAGTCGTTGACTAATTATATAATATGGAAAGACTCCGTCAACGAGGTGCGCAATTCGCATCTGCTCCTGGAGATGATCACCTCAATGGACGTGGGGCGCCTGGAGAACGAACAGAAGGAACTGAAGCTGCGTAACCAGTCGCTACAGTTAGAGAATATGGCTAGTGAACTGGAGCAGAAGCGGCTGGAGGAAGAGGCGCTGCAACTAAACCTGAAAAACAAGGAGGTAGAGTTGCAGAATGCTGCTGTCAGGCTGCAGAACGATAGTCTCGACAAGCATAATAAGAACCTGCAGATCAGCGAATACGAGTCGAAGATGGCAGCGCAGGAACAGGCTGCACGGGCTCGCAGAATCTTCACCACGTCGGCCATCGCCATCGCTGCACTCATCATCCTGGCCCTTGCTTACATCCTCTGGCGAAGGAGCCAGAATGCACGCCGACTGAGGCGCATGAACGAACAACTGCAGGAGGCTAACACGAACCTGAAGACGGCCTACGACCAGTTGGAGGAGACGACGACGGCCAAGGAGCGTATGGAGAGTGAACTTCGCATCGCAAGAGATATACAGATGGGGATGGTGCCAAGCCGGTTCCCCCAGCACGACCATTTCGACATCTACGGCATCCTGAAGCCGGCCAAGGAGGTAGGAGGCGACCTCTACGATTTCTTCATTCAGAACAACAGGCTCTATTTCTGTATTGGCGATGTCAGCGGTAAGGGTATACCTGCTTCACTCTTCATGTCGGTGATTGTCAATTTGTTTCGTATGGTGGCCAAGGAGGGATTTCCGCCGGAATATATTGCCACGCGGCTTAACGAGACCGTGTCAGAGAATAATGAGAATGGCATGTTCTGCACCATGTTCATCGGAGAGATCGACATGCAAAGCGGCAAACTCTTGTACTGTAATGCTGGTCACAATCCGCCAGTGATGATGGCTCGCAGACTGAACAGCACCACTCCCACAGCCCCCGTATTCGTAGAAATGGAGGCGAATGCTCCCATCGGCTTGTGGCCGAACTTGGTGTTCAAAGGCGAGGTCATCGAGCATATCAAGGGCAGGCCTCTGTTCCTGTATACCGACGGCCTGTCGGAGGCAGAGAATGGTGAGCAGTTGCAGTTTGGCGATGACCGTATCCTCGACGTCATTGCCAGCCAGCCCTATACGGGAGCCAGGCAGATGGTGGAACGCTTGTCGGAGAGTGTCAGACAGCATGTGGGCGATGCCCCGCAGAGCGACGACCTCACGATGCTCTGCATCATGTGCAGTTAAGACAAAGTATTTCAATTGTCAGTGTAAATTGTAAATAAGAATTTGAGTCCATCTATGAGAATACTATTGATTATCCTAATGACGTTGCTGACAATTGCTGTCCAGGCACAGCGGCAGCAGATCTCATATGTCGAGGAGACCAGGAACTGGTACTACGTCTATGATGAGGCTGGTAAGAAAATAGGCGGACTGTCGCGCAGCAGCGTGGGAGATATGAAAGGGTGGGGTAGTGACTTCTTCGTGGCGAAGTACTACTCCTTCTATCGTATCTACGACGCCAAAGGCAAGGTGCTGAAAGCCATGAACGTCTCAGATGTCGGCGAGATCGTCGGCGTATCGGGCAACACCATCACGAGCCGTAAGGGCAGTTGGATCTTCACCTGGAGCAAGGACGGAAAGAAACTTAGTGCCAGATCGGTGAATTGAAAAAAGCCGTGACGGCACAATCAGCGTTATTCTTTCACGAACCCTTTGTTCTTCCACTTCCCTGACCGCCAGCGGCGCATGAGGATGACGCCCCGGATGTTCTCGTCGAGGGCAAAGCCTACCCACATGCCCACGAGGCCAAAGCCCAGAGGAATGCCGATGACATAACTCAACCCTACGGCGATGCTCCAGTTGAAGATGATGGCGATGACCACAGGATAGATGGCATCGCCCGTGGCCCTCAGGGTACCAACGGCGAAGATGTTCGACGTGCGGCCAATCTCCAGGAACCAGTCAATGAAAAGCACCCATACACCCATCGCAATGATTTCGGGATTATCTGTAAAGGCACTGAGGATGCTTCGCCCGGCCAGCGCCAGAAGAGCCGATCCTGTGAGCGTGATGACCATCGACCATCGGAAGAAATAATTGCCTAGAACGTAAGCCGCCTGATGACGCCGCTGGCCGACAAGATGCCCCACGAGTATGTCGCCACCCTGCGTAATGCTGATACAGAACAGATAGACGAACATGATCATGTTGTGGCAGTAGGTACGCGTAGCCAAGGCCTCGTTGCTGATCTGGTTGATGAAATACGTGATCACCACTTGCGACAGGCAATAGGAAATGTTCTCGCTCATGGCGGGGATGCCGATGTAAAGCAGGTTCTTCAGTTCCTCCCATGGGATGGGACGGAAATAGCGCAAGGGGAAGCGTGGAATGTGTACCCTGAAGTGGATGACAGCCAACAGCACCATCGCGATGGCTCGGCTGGCGGCCGTAGCTATGGCAGCACCCTCGACACCTAACTGCGGACAGCCCCAGTGGCCGAAGATGAGCGCATAGTTGCCCAGAATATTAAGGACATTGACGATGCCCGTCACCACCATCGGATAGACCACCTTGTCGGCACTGCGCAACGATGCTGAAAAAGTCAGCGACAAGGCTTGAAAGAACGATAGTGCACCCGTCAGCCGAAGATACACCAGTCCGTCGCCCATCAGTTCGGGGCGCAGGCCCATCAGTTGCAAGAGTTGTTCGGCATAGAAGAACAGCAGAGCGCTGACCGTCATACCAAGCATCAGGTTTACCGTCAGAGCCATACCCACCACCTGTACCAATCGCTTCCTCAGTCCTGCGCCGATGTACTGTGCACAGAGGATGGCGGCACCCATCGAGAAAAACTGATAGACCAGGAATACGAGCGATATCAGTTGGTTGTCAAGTCCTACCGCTGCCACGCTATTGTCGCTGTAGCGGCTCAGCATCACAGTATCGACAGCCCCCAGCATCATGACGAGGGCCATCTCGATGAACACTGGGATGGTGAGTACCTTCAGTTGGCGTTTCAGGGATGTTTCTGACATAAAGTATAGTCTGTCTTTGCTAAGAGCGTGCAAAATTACAAATAATTATGGTATTACGGCATCATTTACCTCAAGAATTAACAATATTTACTTCCGAAACCAACTCCAGATATAGTGTGTGACTCCATATATTATCGCTAATTGCACAAAATGTGTAACACGAAATGTGTAATAAAAGAAAAGCCGGACGCTTCGCAGCATCCGGCTTAACTGTTGTTCAACCGATCTTTCGCCAGAGGTTGGTGTCGATCTTCTCGATCTTGCCTTCCTTCACCCAGCGCCAGGTGATGGTCTTCACCACGGGCGACTCATTGTTGGCCAGACGGAGGGTCACCAGGTCCTCCTTCGTGAACTCCCTGGGCAGGGCATCCAGATAGCGGACGTTTCCCTTCGAGGCCTGAGGGCTTGGGCCGTTGTGGAGGGCGTCGATCTTGTCGCCGTAGAGTTGTAACTGATAGTGCAGGCAGCGCTCGGCATACCAGCGGGCGAACTTGATGGCGCGCTCCGTCTCCTGACGGCCTTCGAGCAGATAGGCGATGATGCCGGCCCGGAAACCGTTGAGGGCAGCACGGCGACGGAGCACATCGAGCGAATAGCGCAGCGTCTGCAGATACTCCTGACGCTTCTCTTCATCCCATTCCTCGAGGGCCTTGTTGATAAGCGGCAGGTCCACCTCGCCCTCCTCGTCCATCAGACAGAGGCACTGGCGCTTCACACGCTCCTCCTCATCCTTCGTCCAAGGCTTGAATTTTGGCATCTTGGCTCCCACCATATCAGGCAGCACCACAGGCGTCACCCGGCTCACCAGTCCGCTCTCGGCATCGGCAAAGAAGGCACGGCACTTGTTGGGCGTTCCGCACATCACCATATTATAATACAGCGTGACCTTGCCAGAGAACGAGTCCTTCGAGATGCGATGCTGCCCCCAGGGCTTGTTGTCGTAGGCCAGTCGGAAGAGGTCGTTCTTCTCTGTCCACGCACCACCCTTGTTGTTCTTCAGCACGGTCTCAATCTCAGGGGCATAGGTGAAGAGATGCTTGCCTTTGGCATAGAGGGCACGCTCCAGGAAGGCCGACACACCGATGTTGGGTTCAAGGATACGAATCTGGGAACAGGGATTCTCCACATCCTGACCGTCTTTCTTGGCCAGCGAGTAGGCTATCTCCTTCTGCCATTCCACCTCGTCCTGCTTGATGATGGGATCCATCAGCAGAGCGAACTCATCGTCGACGAACGACTTACCAGTGGCCTGAGGCGCCTCGATATCCACGATGAAACTGGCGGAGTTTATCTTGCCGTCGTTATATCGGGCCCGGATACCTGTAGCCAGCGTACCCAGCATGGGCATTGCTGCTATCAGCGTGGCTTCCTTGAACTCCCCTGGAGCGTGGTCTGCCAGATCCTGAAGGATGCCAGGCAGTTCGTTGTCGACAGTCGGGATAGGCGAGTCTTCGGCCTTCTCCGTCTCCACCTCCATCGCTGCACCCAGTGACGACAGCACCTCTTTCATCTGTGAGGGCATATCCGTAGGACGGACACTCGCGACGGCACTCTTGATGGTTGAGATCACCTCGTGCTCAGGGAGTCCCCAGTGGGGTAGGATAGCGAAGAGTTTCTGCTCATCGAAGTCGCAGATGAAGCGCAGATAGCGGCTCATGGTGTAGAGGGCCGTGTTACGCTCTCCCTCGGCAGGGGCATCGCCATAGCCCAGTTTCCAGAGCAGGGCCTGGACGATCTGGGAGTAGGGGATGTCTTTGTAGGTGCAGGAATGGCCGTTGTTCAGACCACCCCTGGCCCCTCCTAACTCAGGAGGGGAAACCATTACTACCGTAGGTGCTGATTCTGCCGCAAGAGTATTCTCTTCCCCTCCTAAGTTAGGAGGGGTAGGGGTGGTCTGAACAAGCGCATTCTGTACAAGCGCATTCTGTACAAGCGCATTCTGTACAAGCGCATTCTGAACAAGCGCATTCAGATCTTCCTCCTTCTGAGCAATCATACGTGAGGCAGAATAGAGTTGACGCTGTTCCTCTGTCAGCGGCTCAAAGACCACAGGATCCAGCAGCCTCACATACTGCTCACTGACCATGAAACAGCAGCGGGCCAGATCGGTGACATGCGAGTCGTAACTGACACCCAGCCGACTCGCCAGCCTTTGGATGTCCTCCTCGATAGAGAGTCCTGGTGTGCGCCAAGCCCAGATGTGGGTTCCACCTCCGGCACTCTCGGCAAAGTACACGATGCGGAACTCCTGGATGAGCCGTTCCTCGCGTACCTTATTCCAAAGAGCCTCCGTCAGACCCTTCTCGTCGATATCGAGGAAAAAGAGTCCTGAGGGCACGGCATCTTCGGCCTTGCGCGTACCATTCTTAAAACTTGCCGCAAGGGGTAGCCATACGGGCAGTTCCTTCTTGCGACCCAGATTCTTGTTCTGCTTCACATCCTGGAGGATCTCCTCCACGTGATTCTCCGCCAGCAGTTGACGGTAAGCAGCCATGCTCGCCTGGCGAGGCTTGCCGCTAAATGAATGACTTAGTGCTATCATAAGCGGCTGCAAAGGAATAAGGGAATAAAAGGAAATCCAAACGGGATTTCCCACGAAGTTTTCCCCTATGCCCTTCGCTTCGCCATGATAGCCGTTAACTCGCTGATAGTCTGTTGGTTGAGATCTCTGTCCTTGACGCCGAAATACTTCTTAAAGGTATCAGATTCCTTGCCGTGGTTCAAGGTTTTCCCCAATGTGACGGACGTATTCTCGCCGTAGAACCTGTAGTTTTCCTGCAGCCAGCCCACAATCTGACAGAACACCTGCATGTTGAAACCGTCATTATGCTTGCCCTTGGCAAAGTCCTTCAACTGCGAGGCGATGATGTCGTTGAGCACGATATCGTCCCATATCTCGTCGTAGTGGTCGTAGTATTTGTCGGTGGCCTGTTCCTTCAGTTTCTGCGAGGCCTCAAACACGCCCTTCTCCATCTGTCCGCGTTCAGGTTCCACTGGCCCCATCTCTTTTTCGATGGCCTCCTTCTTGGCCACGAGCCAGAGCAGCCGAAGCATATCGTCGTCGCTCAGACCGGCCTCCTTCAGGGCACGGCCGAAACTCTCTGGCGACTCCTCCATCTTCGTATAGAGATAGCGGTTGGTGTCGAGCAACTCTTGCTTCACCTCCTCGGCATCCTTTCGCAACTCGCTCTTCACACTGCCCTTTTGGGAGAGGTGACCGATATGACTGCGCCAGTACTCCTGCCAGGCGTCGCTCGACAGCAGTTCCGCCTTGGCCATCTGGAAGAAGGCATCGACGTCGGCATCTTCTTTCTTTTGCAGGTCGTTGGCATCCAGGGCCAGTCTGACGGCTATCTGCACGCAGGCCAGCCCCATGGCCATCAGTTGTTTGGTGCCCGAGGCCAGTTTACCGATGCTCTCGCCGAAATAGATCAGTCCGTCGACCAACTGTGCTCTTCTCTTTTTCTCCTCTTCGTCAGGCTCCTGTTCGTACACCAGCGACTGCATGGCTTTCAGGGCATCCTCGCCCTCCATATTGGGGATGTAGTTCTTCTGGTAGAGTTCGCGCACCACGGCCTTGCTCTCGCTATCAGATTTTCCGGCACTGGACAGCATCTCGCCCAGTCGTTTCCAGATGGTGGGCGCCTGGATCGACAACTCTGAGGTCTCGGCTGTCATGATGTCTGCTATCTCACGGTCCATGCGTTTGTCGTCAGTCATCTGTTCCAACAGTTCACGATAACTCTTCAACAACACCGCCTGCGGACGGCCGTTGAGGGCGAACATCGCATTGAGGACGCGCTCCAGACGGCAGAACACGGCCATCGCCTCTGTGCCGTCATCGTCGTACAGTCCCTGTTCGCGTTCTTTCACAATCTGTTCCATGCGGCTGGCGGCCACGTCCCAGTTATAGGCTATATAGGCTATCATCTGACTGCGGTCTTTTGTTTCTTCCTTGCTGTTCATATTTACACCTTTATTCTATATTTAGGTGGCAAAGGTACTCATTTTTCCTCAAACCGCCAATGATTTTCCACCCAAAACGGTCACGGTCACAGCTGTGACCATGTGACCGCAGCAATGGGTTTGAAATCAACTTATTTTACGTATTGACTTCGTATATTCAATATTTGTTTTATTAAACAGTTGGAAATGAGTTAGATACAATTAAATGGATGTTGATGGTTATTATTTGAATATTGATTACAAATTTTGGCGGAATAATCTGAAATGGTCACATGGTCACAGCTGTGACCGTGACCGTTTCTTGAGTGGAAACCACCATTTTGTCATCCCGACATGGCAAAATAGGGGGTGCGTTTATAACGATGCCTTCTAACGTTCGTTCTGATGCCTTGCACGACTGTTGGAGATGCCTTCCACGAGAGTAAGGAATGTCTGTTATGGGGGTATAACAGGCATCAGCGACTGTGTAACTTGGCATCAATAACCATGTAACCAGGCATCCCCTACACCTGATGAACAATGGGAAACTGTAGGCAAAATACAGATGAAAATATAAGAGTGTAGCGACAACCGTCCCCACAGACGACAAATCAACGTCATTATTCTTAAATGTGTCGCAGATAGTGTCAAATTTGGATGTCTGTACTTTTTTGAAATTTTATTTGGTGGTATCATGGGAAATGCTTAACTTTGCAGCGTGAATGGGGAGTCCATTGCATTATTAGTAACCCTAAATTATGAAGACTATGGGAATAATTCAGAATTACAAGGAATGTCGGTTTGTGCGATTTTTGTACAAAAGGAGTATTTTTATGCTCCAAAATTTTGTGAATAATAGAAATTTTGCTATCTTTGCACCGCATTTGGCCTATGAAGTACAGTGAACTGCACCGCAGGTTCGTGAAAGCCGGTTGGACTTTTGACCATGCAGAAGGAAGCCATTACTTCTATACAAAGAATGGCGTTATGACAGAACCAATACCATATCATGGATCACATGAGATTGGTAATGGCCTGGCGAAAAAATTGATTAGAAAATATAAAGTATAGGATATGAAAAAGATTATCATGATGGTAGAGAGGTCAAAGGATTACTTTGACGCATACTCTGAGAATTGTGACGGAATATATGCTGCAGGAGGTAGTATCGAAGAAGTAAAGGCCGATGCAGAGAAAGCCATAGAACTGATCAAGAAGACGCTTCCTGAAAGTCAATGGCCGAATGAAATAAGAGGAGATTTCGAGATAGAATGGAAATTTGATGTGGCAAGTTTCTTGGAGTATTATTCAAGTTTCATGTCTTTGGCGGGTATGGAGAAAATGACTGGTATTAACCAGAAGCAATTGTCGAATTACCTTAATCATCGTGCTGTGCCAAGAAAGAAGCAGACCGAAAGGATTCGGGAGGGAATCCACAAATTTGCCCACGAACTATTGAGTATTACATTATAGTCCGAGAGCCTCTGCTTCGTCTCAAGCGATGCACGTTCAGGGGTACCAGAGGGCCATAATCCTGATCGAACAACTCAACGAATGATAAAGTAGGTTATCTCCAAGGATAATATGAGAACCCTATTGTCAGGGCCCTGTTCGTAAACGACTGCATCAAGAGATACGATGGTCCCTCCAGTTGGCCTGCAATGTCGTGGAAGTCGGCAAACAGATGACAGCGTTTCCCTAAATCCTTGCCCATCTTTACTGATGGCTTACATGTAATTCATGCGATTTTTGTCATAAACCTATTATATAATAAAGAAAAAGTTGTACTTTTGCAAAGTGAAACTAATTTTAAGGTATTATGGCAGCAGGAAAATGGATTGGAGGCTTCATCGGATGCTTCAACGAGGCCTACCAGCGGGCCTATCGTCAGCGGCAGCAGCAGGGACAGCGCAACAGTTTCCTGTTCTCGCTGCTGGTGCTCTCCTCTTATATTATCAAGGCCGACGGCAAGGCGATGCACTCGGAGATGGAACTGGTGCGCCAGATGCTTCGTCAGAACTTCGGACAGGATGCCGTCAGTCAGGGCAATGAGATCCTGAACAAACTCTTCGACGAGCAGAAGCGTGAGGGCTGGACGCAGTTCAAGCAGACCGTGCGCCAATGCTGCGGACAGATCAACCAGCAGATGGACTACTCGCAGCGTCTGCAGTTGCTGAACTATCTGGTGATGGTGGCTCAGGCTGACGGTCGTGTGCCCCAGAGCGAGATTTCGGCCCTAAGGGAGTGTGCCCAGTGGTTGGGAATGTCGGCCTCTGAGGTTGACTCGATGCTGCATCTGCAAGGCGACACGCTGGAGGATGCCTATAAGGTGCTGGGTGTCAGTCCGAATGCTACTGATGACGAGGTGAAGAAAGCCTATCGCAAACTGGCCCTCGAGCATCATCCAGACAAGGTGGCAGCCCTCGGCGAGGTAATAAGCCATTGTTCAGACCCCCTCTGGCTCCCCCTAACTTAGGGGGAGAAAGAGTTACTCTTAGAACAGGATTCTCAATCAAAATTGCCAGCGGCTGGGTATCTGTCTGTCTGGCCAGAGATGCTTGGCATACTGGTAGTGGTAGAGCTCAAAGAGCGCTGTGAGTCGTGTCAGCCGTTCCTTGAAGGCTTCGTAGTCCTTGTGCTCCGGCTGTGTCCACTGGACTTCAGAGAGTGCAGACATGCGTGGCAGAGCCTGATACTCGACCATCGCCTCGTTGGTCATATACTCCGCCCAGAGGTTGGCCTGTGCGCCGAGGATGTGCTCCCGGGCTGTTACGGAGAGGCTGTCTGGGGCAGGATCGAGCGAATAGACCTTCTCGATGGGGATGAAACCGCCACAACGGCTGGGCTCAAACTGTGTATCCTTCACCTGTTGGTAGTCGAAGTAGCAGTAGGTGGTGGGTGTCATCACCACATCGTGGCCTGTCTCTGCAGCCTTCGCACCAGGTTCGGTGCCTCGCCAAGACATGATCATCGCACTTTGGGGGGAGCCGTCGAGGATCTCGTCCCATCCTAAGGCACGACGTCCCTTGGAGGTGAGGAAATCAAAGACTTTTTTGGTAAAATGTGCTTGTAGGGGTGAGAGTTTGGAGGTCAGGGGTTCAAAATCCTCCGCGGCCTGTTGTGGGGCTGGAAGTTGCTTTTGCAGGGCTTGGCACCTGGGGCATTGGAGCCATTTGTCTGTGGGCGTCTCGTCGCCGCCGATGTGGATGACTTCGGAAGGGAAGATATCCATGATCTCCGTCAGCACATCCTCGACAAACTGATAGACGCGCTCGTTGCTGACGCAGAGTACATCTTTATAGACACCCCAGTAGTGCCCCACCTGATAAGGCCCTCCCGTGCAGCCTAACTCCGGATAACTGGCGAGGGCTGCGAGCATGTGTCCGGGCATGTCGATCTCAGGGATGACGGTGATATGACGGGCAGCAGCGTAGGCCACGATCTCACGGGCCTCGTCTTGTGTGTAGTAGCCGCCATAGGGGATGCCATCGTCGATGTCGGAGTTAGTGCCGATGATGGTGCCAGAGCGCTTTGAACCTACTGATATCAGTTTGGGCCACTTCTTGATCTCGATGCGCCAGCCCTGATCATCCGTCAGATGCCAGTGGAAACGGTTCATGTTGTGGAGCGCCAGGAGGTCGATGAACTTCTTCACGAAATCCACAGAGAAGAAATGACGCGAGCAGTCGAGGTGCATGCCTCGCCAAACGAAACGAGGTGCATCGGTGATGACGACAGGGTTCATGATGGGCCCTTCTTTCACGGCCTTCCTCAATGTCTGAATGCCATAGAAGACGCCTGCGGCAGAACCCCCTTGAATAGATACACCCTTCTGGCTGACGGTGAGGATATAGCCGTCCGTTTCTGAACAATGGGCAGATCATTCCAAGTAACCTCTTTCAGATACTGCTTTAAGAACTCGGCCTCTTGTTGAAGGTCTGCTGTTGCCAGTATTTCGACGCCCGCTTCGAGGATAAACGGCTCCCCTTTCTGCATGACAATACTCTGTGGCAAGGGCACCACTTCATAGTCGGCCGGATTACCTGCCAGTGCCCTTGCCGGGCTAAATGATAACAGACACATAATTATATATATGAGATGTCTTCCGCCTATTCTTGTAATCATCTATAAACTATAAACTTTAAACTATAAACAAACTAAAACTTGTACTCCACGAATGCTTCCATCGCCTCATAGCAGGCCAGGCCGAGGGCATCATAACGCTTGGCCGTCTCACGATTCCTGTCTTCGGCACGCTGCCAGAACAGGCGTTCGTCGTTCCCTAGGAACGGGGCACTCTCCATCTGGCTCTGATGCCGGAGGATGGCGTTCCGCTTCTCACGCAGTTCCTCCGGACTCATCGGCACGCACATCTCGATGTCGGCCACATCCCATTCTGCCCAAGCCCCTCGATACATCCATACCCGGCAGTCCTTCAACCACTCGGCACCGGCTTTCTTCTCCTCGTCGATGGCGGCGAATACGGCATCAGTACACTTACGATGCGTGCCATGAGGATCGGCGAGGTCGGCAGCGACATAGATCTGGTGGGGCTGTATCTCCTCCAGCAGTTGCATGATTGGTTCGACATCGCGCTCCGTCATAGGCAGTTTCTCAATCTTGCCGCTCTCGTAGAACGGCAGGTCGAGGAAGTGGATATGATCCTTGGTGATATGGTTATAGCCACAGGCATTACGGGCCTCGCCACGACGGATCAGACCCTTCACGGTGAGGATGGTCTTATTGTCCCAATCCCCCTCTTTCTTCTCCTTCAGGTAACTCATGATTTCACGATAGCGAATCTTGATGACCTCGTCGGAGCCGTTGGCAAAGAGTTTGTTGAAGCCGTTGATGAAGTGCATATAGAGCCGCACTTCCTCATCCGCCACAGCGATATTGCCCGATGTCTCGTAGGCCACATGCACGTCGTGCTTCTGTTGCATCAGCCGTCGGATGGTGCCTCCCATGGAGATGACATCGTCGTCGGGGTGGGGGGAGAAGACGATGACCCGCTTGGGGTAGGGCTTGGCCCGCTCAGGACGGGTGGTGTCGTCTACGTCAGGCTTGCCGCCAGGCCATCCGGTGATGGTGTGCTGCAGTTCGTTGAATACTTCGATGTTCACCAGACCGGCTTGTCCGTCGAATTGCTCGACGAGGTGGCCCAGGCCGTTGTCCATATAGTCCTTGGTGGAGAGTTTCAATAGGGGCTTGCCTGTCTTGTTACAGAGGTCGATGACCTGTCGCCTTAACTGATGGTCAGGCATCTTGATGGTGTCTGTCAGATTCAGATTCATAATGATAGTAGTAATGGTTATTTGTCCGACAAAGTTACGAATTTTTGGAAAAACCTCATAATTTACTGTTTTTAAGTGTTTTACGGAGATTTCCCAAAATCGAGGTAATGATTTGGCCGCTCGACCTCAGGTCGCTTGGCTTGCCAAGAACTCCTTTGCAATTGCAAAGGTATAACTTTTATTTGAATCCTGCAAACTTTATGCCATTTATTATAACAATGTAGGGTGAGAAAACTTCTTTTGAGATTATCCAAGTTAGTCCTGAAAGTTAACAGTTCATAAATGATGGACACACTAACTAGGAAGTTGCGATGACATTTTATGGAATATGATGATGCACAAGAAGGCTTACTACACAAAGGAAGGTGTATTGCAATTCCTAAATTCAAATGTAGTGAGTTATGACAGAGAAGAAGTTGCACTTTACTTCGCAAAACTTGGGATGTCTGCATAACTTTACAGCCAAATTCGTAAAAAAACATAAATATGAGAGAATTCATTGGGTGGCTTAGACTTAACGTGAAACAAAATCACTATCTTTGTAGCACAATTGCTTCTATAAAGAAAAGAGTTATTGTTGAAAATGATGGCAGATCAGAACATCAATAAAGAAAACGGTAAGCGTTACCCAAAGTTCGCGAACGGTGTTACTTGAAAAAAAACATCGAATTAGCAATAATAACTTTGTTTAATCAATAATTTGTATTAACTTTGTAGCCAAATTATAAATACAACCTAAACATGGCAAAAGTATTCCAAATTCTAGTGCCCGACAATACGCTGGTTTCCCGCATTATCAGTTGTGAGAATCAAGTAACGGAATTGTTTGTTATTGATAGAGCAGACAAGAAGTTTGTATCAGAATATTCCGCTGACCTGAACAAACCAGCCTTGTATATCTTAGTCAACAGAGACAAAAAGCAATTATACGTTGGAGAGACTGACGACTCTATCAAGCGACTACGCAACCATGAGGCCAAAGATTTCTGGACAGAAGCCATCGTATTCCATTCTACCACAGACACTCTTTCTACAACGGAGGTGAAATGGCTGGAGGCAAAGACTTACGAGGCACTGAAAGAGTTGAGCTATTACGATCTGTCTGAAAACAAGCAGGTTCCACAACAGCCTCCTTTGAAACGCAATCAGATATACACACTTGAGCCTATTTTTGAAGAAGCCAAGAACTACATTTGTGCTGCGGGTTTCGACATTTTCCTTAAAAAGAATGTAGAGACGGAAGAAGCGCCTCAGCCGCAAACGACTGACATAAAGGAGGACGATAGGCAGAGCAATGTTTGGATTCTTCCTTCAAGCAAAAAACGGTTTGATTTGGAAGCCTGTTTTGCTGAATATGGTGAAGTGTATTGGCGAATAACCAATAACATCAAGCGTATAAGAAAAGGTGATAGGGGCTATGTTTATAGTTCAGATCCAGACAAGGCTATCTTGTATCGTTTTGAAGTAGTGGAGAGCCAATTACCCTATTCGAAGATAATGGATAGGGATGACAAATTTTCAAAGAGTAAAGGAGAATTAAATAAGGAGTTTGCTGCAAAAGGCGGTGCCTTTGTACTTGTCAGAGCAAACGGCTTCGTTGATGATAAGCGCCTATCGCTGCCAATTCTGCTAAGCAATGGCTTAAAAGGGGCGCCTCAGGGTGCAATCCGTATTTCTCAGGAAGAATACAAATTGCTTTTGGATTTCATTGATGCCCATTTTGAAGAAAAAGAAGTAAAGCCTGTTGGAGTTAAGGCCCGCCGCCCACCCTTCAAGTTCTCGATGATAGGTTTGAAGCCTGGCGATGTTGTTTACTTTGAGCATGGTGACATTCCTGTTACAGTGGTTTCTGAAAACACTGTCGCTTACGATAACGAGATTTACACCCTTTCCCGTTTCTGCAAGCATTTTATGCCAGAGGAAGGAAGTGAAAACAAAGAGTATCAAGGCCCTGCCCATTTCACGCTGAATGGCAAGACGCTAGATGAGATTAGGAAAGAAAAAGAGAGGAATAATTAGACTATGGAATGTATAGGCAAAAATGAGATAAATAATAAACTAGACGATTTCAAAAACCATCTTGAACACGCCGACAGGATGATTCTGTCAGCAAAGTTTGGTGATGGGAAATCTTTTTTCTTACAAAAGGCAAGAGAAGATAAAATAAGATTTGAGAATTATGATTTCTTCACTATTTATCCTGTTAACTATTCTGTAGCAAAGAATGAAGATATCTTTGAATATATAAAACGTGATATTATCATTCAACTGAAAGAAAGGAATGTACTTGACAAAATAGATATTGATGCCCTTTTTGATTCTGTCTTAGATTTCGCAGATTTAAGTTCTTTAGTATCTTTTTTGCTATCTTTTGTCGCAGGAGGAGCGTTTTATGACAAAATTATCAAAAAAGTCGGTGAAGTTAAAGGGCGTTATGATAAGAAGAAACATACAGCAGATAAATTCCTAACTGTTTTTAACCAGATACGAGGATGTATTTATGAGGATGACGCTTACACAAAACTTATTAATGCTGCTATTGAATGGATGGGCAATGACCATGTTACAAATGGTCCAGAGTGGAATGCCAAAAAGACTGTATTGATTATTGAAGATTTAGATCGGCTGGATCCTGCACATCTTTTTAGGATACTAAACGTAATTAGTGCTCACTTGGAAGATAATAAAAGACCTGATAAAGTTGGAAACAAATTTGGTTTCAGTAATATTGTAATTGTTATGGATTATGACACTACCCATCATATCTTTGAACATTTTTATGGGAAAAGTGCGTCATATGAAGGTTATATGAGTAAGTTCCTTTCTGAAGAGCCGTTTCGATACAGCATTACAGATATTGCCCTTACTGAATTAAAAAAGAAAATCATTGAAGATGTTAATATTGACGAGATTTTATTCAGTAATATGGAGATTCTAAATAGAAAATTGAAAGAACTTTCGATAAGGAACATAATAAGACTGCACGAATTTGAAATATCAACTAGAATTCGAAGAAATTATATTGGCCGTTCTAATGACATGTTGTTTTCTACAAGCTTGCCAATTTTCAAACTCATTTTATATATGATAGAACTAGGAATGTCTATCGGAGACATGAATGAAGATTTAGTTTTACGGGATGAGTATAATGAGGTTGAATATCTTAATCTTTTATATCCATTATATGCTTTGATTAACAATAATTCCCAAATGGAATTTGTCACTAACAAGAATGGCAGTAAAATCGGAGTTAGGGTCTCCTGCGAAAAGAAAAATAATACTATTATAAGTATTCGGACGGACTGTTTTGGGAGTTATTCTATGAAAGCTCCTTCAATAAAGACAATTAGTAGAAAGTATGCGCCAATCTTAAAATACTTTGGTACAAATTTAGACATGGCGTGTTTAAATCAAAGTGATAATTATACTATAGATTATATACCTAAAATAAAATTGGGATAGTTATGCCTACACTGAACTGAATAGTAATAGATAAGGTGATAAACTACAGTTTGGCTGTGACGTTTTATGCACTGGAGTCTAAATTTCGTCAAAGAAATAACTTTTTTTCTAAAACAAGGCATTATATCGTAAAGTTTTTGTAATTTTGCAGCTGAAAGGTGTTGTCAGGCCTTGCGCACGTTAAGCTAATGCCAGTGGGCGGCTAGTGCGACAAACGATTATGCAGAATTAGGAATGCAAAAATAACAGTCAGTTTCTTCGGAAATGGGAGTATAGAGCAAGTTCTAGAGTATGCAAATCATGGTCTATTTATATCATTCCCAGGTGATTACACACCATAGGGTGTTAATCACCCAGAAATGTAGGCTAGTGACAGGGCCAGGAGGTTGGTCAGTTCGGTGTTCGTGGTGTTAATCACCCAGAAATGTAGGCTAGTGACAGGCCTTTGAGAGATTTACGCTGTCGGCGTGATGGTGTTAATCACCCAGAAATGTAGGCTAGTGACAGGGTCTGGAAGTTGATGCTGCGTCCACGCACGGGTGTTAATCACCCAGAAATGTAGGCTAGTGACAGGATGCCGCCGCAAAATCCTCTCCGCCTCACGGGTGTTAATCACCCAGAAATGTGGTTTTAAAAAAGAAATGAACGAAGTATTTGTATTGGAATTGCCTTTACAGGTTGAGAAGTATCAGGCCGATGTCCTCAACAAGCGTTATGAGCAACTTCGCCAATTGTACAACTATGTGCAAGGCAAGTTGCTCAGACAATATAGGTACTTTGAGCAAATGAAGGAGTATCAAGCCTGCAAGACAATCAAAGAAAAGAAAGATTTCTTTAAGAGTCATCCGTTCCAGATTAATGAGACACTGAAAGGCAGCGAGATACCTTTTAAGGTTTCCTTTGATGAATATAGCTTAAAGGGCTATATTGAGAAGTTGGCTCAAAAGTGCGTTGGAACCAACATGACGTATGCCGACCTTGGCTTTACGACTTACATCTTAGATCATTTAGGAGCAAGCGTATGGGCTGCTTGGGACAAAAAGTTGTATGACTTCAAAGCCAAACGAATCTCATTTAAGAAATATGGTGAATTGGATTCCTTCTCAAGCCGCAGAAAGGTTGTACGTGGGGTCGTTTACTTCTCTGGTATGGAACTGCATCTTGACTCGATGGAGCTTGCCATTAAGATGAATGGAAAAGTTGGAAAAGACGCAAAGTTCATTACATTGAAGATGCTGCACAATCCCAAACACGCAGATTATGAGATGTGGGCGCTGAAAGGTGGCGTCGATAGCGTGAAGGTAGTAAAAGTGGTGCGTAGATTGGTGCGTAGCCAATATAAGTATTATGTGCAGCTGACCGTCGAGGGCGAGAAGCCTCAGAAAGGCCGTACGCTGGGCAAGGGCAATGTAGGTATTGATCTTGGACCAACTACGGTGGCTGTTAGTGGTGAGCATATTGTAAGCATCGACAAACTGGCCTCGAAGTGCGACAATATCCAGGAGGAAATAACCCGACTGAGCAGGAGAATAGACCGCAGTCGCAGAGCCAACAATCCGCAAAACTTCAACGAAGACGGAACCATCAAACGAGGTATCAAACTAGTTTGGAACGACTCCAAGCGCTACAAGGAGCTGCGCCGCGAGTTGGTAGAACTACGCCGTAAACAGGCTGCCATCCGCAAACAACAGCACATAGATCGGGCCAACGCACTACTAAAAGAGGGCGATACGTTTATCGTGGAGAATAACCAGATTAGCGGTTGGACAACAAGAGCCAAAGAGACCAAGGTTAACGAAAAAACTGGCAAGATTCAAAAGAAGAAACGCTTTGGTAAATCGGTAGCCAATCATGCACCTTCTATGTTTGTTAGCATTTTGGAAAACAAGGTGAATTCACTGGGTGGCGAGGTAGTTAAGGTGGACTCAAAGAATGCTGCCAGCCAATATGATTTTACGGATAACAGTTTTACCAAGCACGAATTGAAGGAACGCAACGTAACCCTATCGAATGGCGACACCCACCAGCGTGATATGCTTGCAGCCTTTAATCTTCAACATCTGAAATATGACGAAGCGGAGAAGAAGCAATACGACAGAGAGGCTATGGCGCAACACTATGAGCGGTTCTGTGAGTTGGAGCAAGAGGAAATCATGCGTTATAAAAGCAAAGAGAAAAAGGATGACCGTTCAACAATTGGGGCTGAAAAACTATAAAAGCCAACAGAACGAATAGAAAAGGCCAAAGTGTAAGAGGTCTTGGACTAACAGGGGACAGGCACAGTGTTATTCCTACACTTCTCGTTAGGGATGTGGATTCGCAATACGTGGACTTATGGTAATGAGGAAAAGCGTATTGATGCTCTAGCCAAAGACTTGGGAGAAGATGTCTTCTGGGATGCTGATTCTATGTCTTCTGCAATTCTCGAGGGATATAAGAAATACCTAAAGAAGAGTTGTACAAAAGACAAAAAGTAACATAAGGTATGTAACATTTTTGATTTTTTGCATAATTTATAAAGAAAAGTTTTGTATCTTTGCAACAAAAATAAGATTATTACAAGATGAGGATCAAGGAATTTAGCATCGACAACCTGTATTACGAATACAACTTCAGTCACACGCTTGACGAGAAGGTGAATATATTTGTGGGTAATAACGGTTCGTTCAAGACCACCCTCTTACGGCTTCTGCGACATGCTATTACCTACGAGAAAAACAGTCAATTCTTCCAAAGTCGTCTAACAAAAGTCACTTTTAAGGATGGTATGGTTATGGAGTACCATGAGACAGAAAATTTGCTTTCCAAGGACAGGGATGGCGAAGACACATTGAAGAATGTCACTTCATGGACACCCATGTTGGGCGGAAAGAAGATTCTGGAATCTGAATACAGGAAACTGGTGAAACTGGACTTTGTTTCTACCTTCGATGTGAAAGGCGACGGCAAAAGCACACAGGACAGTTATCTTGACATTCGATTGGAGAAGTTGCAAAGTGATTACGGCTATTACCTCTCAGACCTGGTGAAGGAATTGACCGAACGCATCAACTCGAACAGTAGTATTACAAAGGCAGAACTCGACAAGATTAATGAGCGGAAGAATTTGTTCATAAGCCTTGTGAACGAGTGTTTTGCCGAGACAGGGAAAACACTTTCCAATGACTCCACCAAACTTGTCTTCTTGAAAGATAATGCTATTGGCATCTATCCCAAGGAACTATCATCGGGTGAGAAGCAACTCCTGATAATTCTGCTTACCGTTCTGTTGGAGCGTGGTGAGGAATATATCTTGATGCTTGATGAGCCGGAGATTTCCATGCACATCAGTTGGCAATACAAACTGATAGACATGATTCTTCGGCTGAATCCCGAAGTACAGATTATCCTCACGACCCATTCTCCGATGATTTTT
>ONPM01000117.1 GCA_900319715.1 uncultured Prevotella sp. | reverse complement strand
TAGGGAGTTATATAGATAAAGTCCTATCCTTTATAAGGTTAGGAGGCATCGGTAACGGAGTAAACAGGCATTACTAACAGGGTAAAGTGGCAGGGGGTAATGTCACACAGCCTCGGCGACGCAAGGAGACGCTTGCCACCAAAGGGACGCAAGAAATCACAGAAATCACAGAAAGTGCCTCCGGCACAGGCTCGACAGAAGACAGGCCATACATCACGCTGACACTCACCGATCTCAAATTCGACGCCATTGACCACTCATGTGTATACTCCGTCAATGGCACGGTGGAATATGAGATTGGGGGCAATGATATAGAAAAATAGGAAATTGCGAGATCACTTTATTTTTATTCTGCCGCAGGGTTAGGGAAACGGCCTCCTTATTCGTTATATAGACAGAGGGAGGCCTGAGAAGGGGTTAAACTCTGCAATGCATGAAACGTCTAATTTAAATAAGGTATGAATATGAAAAAGGTGATTTTGATGATGAGTGTACTGCTCTCGCTTGGAATATTTAGTGCGTGTAGCAGTGATGATGAAGGTATTGTAGTCAATGCTACAAGTGATTCTCATAAAGATGAGAATAATACCGAACCGCCTCAAATAAATGATATAAATGAGATGGTAAACAATATCATGAGCGTCAATTTCCCATATCAAAAAAAGGACGTAAAAGACATGCCTAGTTGGCTGGTGGAGGAAATTAACCAATCAAAAGAACGGAGTAAGGTTATCCCTGTTTTTAAGTGGTATTATCAATTTACCTGGAAGGAATCAATTTATTATTTAATTTATACGAATTATTCTATAAATGTATTAGACTTATTGTTTAATTCACAAGGAGAAAAAATAGAAATTTCGCCAGAATTATATGATAATTGCCTTGCATACAGTAGTGACTGGTATTTCATTTATACAGTTCAATCAGAATAAGTGTACATATAATTGAAACAGGTTATGAAAAAGGTGATTTTGATGATGAGTGTACTTCTGTCGGCAGGATGGTTCTGCGCCTTCAGAATCTTAAGATCCACTCCGATCAGGACGATTGTGACTATACTTTCAACGCTTTGGTGGATTTCGAAATTGACCCCCAACAGAACTATGGCTATCAATGACGGACATAGAACTGCTGTATAAGGACTGCTACCAGCGTATGCTCACTGTGGCGCGGCTGATGCTGAAGAACGATGATGAGGCCAGCGACACGGTGAGCGACGTGTTCGCCAGACTGGCTGAAGGCTCGCTGAAGATGCCAGACGATCATCCAGACCGCTATCTGATGGTCATAGTCCGCAATAGATGCTTAGACCGTATCCGAGTGATGACACTCAGGGAACGGATAGAGCGCAGACTATCACTCTCAGATACAGAGCCTGCATTCGGCGAGCGTGAGCAGGAACACGTCGCAGAGATAATCGACTATGCAGAGCGAACTTTCTCCAAGCAGACCTGGAATGTATTCCAACTGCGCTTCGATGAGGGGCTACTATACAGGGAAATCGCAGAACGGCTGGGCATCAGCGAGGTCAGCGTCCATAAGCACCTCGCAGAGGCACTCAGACTATTAAAAGAGAAATTTAATCCGACAAGAAGATGAAAGATATCGAACAACTGCTCAAGATGACAGAGCGTCCGCAAGACTATACGGACGAGGAACTGCAAAAGTTGATGAGCGATCCAGAGATGAGGGAATACTACGAACTGATGGTCAGCGCAGAGGCTGGTTTCACGCTGAGGAAGGAGAAGAACCTCGGGTCGCGTGATTCTGCTGGTCAGAATCATGGACCCGTGATTCTTTCCCTCGGCAATAGGTTCATGAGAATAGCCGCCATGTTTGTTGGCGTTCTGATGCTGTCAGGCATCGCCTTCGCGGCTTATCGGCTCGTGGCTGGGGGAGAGAACAAATCCCCCATTCAGGAGGTGCAAACCGCAAATCCGACACAACAGGCTGGTACGCTCCAACAGGCGCAGACAAATCCCGCCAGCATTCGCACCTTTGAGAATGCCGAACTGCAACAGATACTCAAGGAGTTGTCAGACTATTACCACGTCAGCGTGGAATACCGCAACGAGCAGTCACGCCACATCCGGCTCTATACCAAATGGGACACCACCGCCCCTCTCCAGCAGATCATCGAACTGCTGAACGGATTTGAGAAGGTCAGCGTCCGACTTATTGACAACCAGATCATCGCCGAATAGTCATGAAAAGGATTCTATACCTTTCTATAATATATATCCTCAGTGCTACGGCTCATGCCCAACATGTCTTCCAAAGTACCTCGCTCTCGAAGGCACTTATCGAACTCGACCAGTCGTCGAAACACTACGACATCTCGTTTGTTTACGACGAACTGGAGGACTTCACCGTGACGAAAACCATCAAGCGAGGACGCTCCCTGCCTGATGCCGTCCGTGAGGTCTGCGGATTCTATCCCGTCAAGGTGTCTGTGAAGGGGCGCGACATCCTCGTGGAGTGTATACAGAAAGACCGTACGAAACTGATGGGAAGGCTCATGGACTCTGACCGTCAGCCTGTGCCCTATGCCAACATCACCCTCTCTCTTCCTGACGATTCTATATATATCGGTGGGGGCGTTAGCAATGAGGCAGGCGACTTCGTCATTCCCTGTGGAGCAGAGCGCGCCAAGGTGAGAATCAGTTGCGTGGGCTTCAAGACCATCGAGCGGGTGATGCCTATTGGTCATGTGGGCACCATCCGTATGCAGATGGAGAACTACAATTTGGGCAATGTCTCTGTGAATGGACGGATGCCCGTTATCCGCAACGAGGCTGACCGTTTGCAGTATCTCGTCAGCAACGATGAGTTTGCCCATGGACTCAGTGCTCAGGAACTGCTCAACCGCGTGCCGATGGTGACGATGGCTGGCAGTCAGGCCATGATTCTCGGCAAGGGCCAGGCCCACTTCATGCTGAATGGACGTATCACGGACTTAGGCGATGAAGCCATTCGTCAGAAACTATGGACCATGCGTTCTGAGGATATCGACAGGATAGAAGTGCTTTCCATTCCCTCTGGGCGTGATGCTATGGAGATGGGTGGCGGCTACATTAACATTGTGCTCCGTCGTGATCAGGCGCTCGGATGGCGAGGGGATGTCAGTACGGAGGCTGGTGTCAGCGACGACTGGAGTGGACGCGCCAGCGGCTCTGTCAGTTATGCCTCGGAGAAGTTCGACATGACCTTAGACGCGCATGGCGGACGCACTACTCAGACAACAGACAATCTGACCACCTACGACATTGGGAATGATGCTAAGATTATTTCAGACACCCGTACCAGGCAGAAAGACAAAGAACTGACTGCGAATCTGACACTCCGCTATCTGCCTACGAAGAACATGGAGTTGGGAACCATGCTGTCGTGGAAGACTGAATGGCCTGAGAAAGCCATCAGCGGGAAGGTGAACTTCGTTGGACAAGACACTCCTTCGGAGGCTTATCAGGATCCTAATGATAATACTACCATCAAAAGCCTGACTGCCTACTGTGACTGGCATCTTGACGCAAAAGGCAAACTGCTCAGCCTTACCTATCAGAATTACAAGAAAGACGACAATAGCAAAACAGGTGTGTCTTCTGACAATTATAATGGAACTTCGGAATCATATCCCATAGTAAAATGGAAAGACTTTTCTTGTGATGTCGACTATCACATCCATTCTGCCAAATTAGATCTGACGCTGCCATTCGACTTCTTCACGATTGATGCAGGTGCTTCCTATACCTCCATCAGGAATCAGGCAGATTTAGGAATACAAAGCAGCAGTACTACATCTAACACATTCTATACCGCCAATGTCCTTGATTATCAGGAAAAGTCCAAAGTTGCATACATTTCTCTCCACCACGATTGGAGCAACTTCGCGATGAAGGCTGGATTACGCTATGAGCACATCGATTTTGAGGAAGAAGTGAATGACTATATAATGAGGTATTTAATTTCTGGCGATACGGCACCTTATGTTATAGAGTCAAAAGATTATTGGCTGCCGTCGCTCAGTTTTTCATACAAGCCTAAAGAGGGTCATCAATTTAACTTCTCATGGGGAACAAACTGTCAGCGTCCCAACTTCTACGACCTCAACCCCATCCATGTCTATCAGACGGAATATGAACACAATGAAGGTAATCTCATGCTGAGACCAAGCCGGATGAGCGACATAGAACTGAGCTACCACAACCATCATGGCTTCTATGCCTGCGCCTATCACCGTCATGGCAGTAATATGACTTTTTGGCAAACAGACTGGATGATATATAAAGACGGTAACGAGTATGTTACTGGTAATAATGCCCAAAACAAGCCTCAAAACTATGGCCGCACCAATCAGACTGGCCTCTATCTGCGTTATCAGCGCCAACTGTCAGAGCGTCTGATGGCAACGGCGGAAGGAGATGTGTTTTACCACGATGCGGCTTCAACATTCAGCGAGGAATCCTATCTCTATGGATGGGGGAAGCGTATGGCTGTATCTGCCGACTGGTATCTGAACACTCAGCACTCACTCTTGTTGAATGCCCGTTATCAGCATTGGTTTTCAGACTATCATGATATGACAGAGACAGACAGTTATGGTTACTTCTATTTCGCTCTGCGATATGCATTGTTGGGTGATCGGCTGAGACTGTCGCTTGTGGCTAACGATCCTTTCCATCAGTTTGTCGCAAACGAGAACATATTCAGTAGCAGGAAAACTGTCTATGATTCCCATTCTCTCCCCATTTCTGGGAGTATGGGACATCTGTGCCACATCAATCATCATGCCCATTACATCGGCCTCACCGCCACCTACTCCTTCGGCGGCAAGAAGTTGCGCCACACCCAGCGAGACTTGCAAAACCCAGAGTCAAAGCGGGCTGAGAAATGCCCCTGATGGCGTCTTATTAACAAGGTGACGATGATTTAACCTAAAGATAACATAGAAATAACTTAAAGTTTTTGTAGTTAATCGTACCTTTGCAGCGTCTAACAAGCAGAAATAATCATTCTGAAGTAAGTTAAACATTAAAAAATTAGAAATTATGGAATCAATTATCACCATTGCAACAGTACTGACCATGTACTTCAACGCCGCTAACGACGTGAACGCCCCCTATCTGTACAACTCAGACCTGGAGGACGGCGTGATCCACAAGATTGAGGTCTACGAGCAGAAGCCCGAGGGCCAGTTGTGCGCCAAGATGGAGTATCGCTACAGTTACGACGAGCAGGGACGCCTGACCACCCGCGAGGTGGTGCGCTGGGACGAAGCGAAGAAGCAGTGGGTGAACGACTTCCGCCATACCTATAAATATTATAAGAACGGCTACAACATGGAGACCAGCAAGTGGGACACGACGCTCCAGGCCTACGACCTGCCGATGGAGGTGACGCTCTACCGTGAGGTGGCCCCCAGCGTGACATCGGTGAAGACGTACAAGATGAACGAGGCCAAGAACGACATGTACCTCGTCAACAGCCTGCTCTGCATGGAGTCGCTGGACCAGATCAGCGACCGTCTGCTGGCCGTGAACTGACAAGGCAGGGCAAATGCTTTCTCTCTCAACATATTAAAAACCTTTAAATAGGTAGTAAAATCCGTAATCCTGGTATACAGATTACGGATTTTTATTCGTACCTTTGCCGCCGAATATAAACAAAACAATGGAACTGATTAAAGACAAGACTTTTGGAGGCGAGCGCCCGCTGTTCGCCCAGCACGACCTGAGGCTGGAGCGGGTCACCATCACCGACGGAGAGTCGGGCATCAAGCAATGCCAGCGGATGGAGGCCTACGACTGCAAGTTCTACGGCAAATATCCCTGGTGGCACGTCGACGGTGCCTACATCGAGAACTGCTACTTCGCTGTGGGCTCGCGCTCGGCCATCTGGTACACCAACGACCTGAAGATGAAGGACTGCACCATCGACGGGCCGAAGTTCTTCCGTGAGATGAAAAACGTAGAACTGGAGAATGTGGTGATCAATGATGCCGATGAAACCTTCTGGAAGGTGGACGGCCTCAGACTGAAGAACGTCGTGCTGCATGAGGGTACCTACCCCTTCATGTTCTCGAAGAACATCTACGTCGACGGGCTGAAAAGCGACTCGAAATATGTGTTCCAGTATTGCCAGAACGTGGAAGTCCACAACGCGGAGATCCTGACAAAGGACTCGTTCTGGGAGTGCGAGAACGTCACCATCTACGACTCCGTGCTCGACGGGGAGTACCTGGCCTGGCACTCGAAGAACGTCAGGCTGGTGAACTGCCACTTGGCAGGCGAGCAACTGCTCTGCTATACGGAGAACCTCGTGCTGGAGAACTGCACCATCGACAAGGCCTGCGACCGTATGTTCGAATATTCCACCGTCGAGGCTGACATCAGAGGGCATATCGAGAACATCAAGAACCCGACTTCGGGACATATTATTGCCGATTCCATCGGTAGTATCACCATCGATGAGAACGTGCGAGAGCCCCATAACTGTGTGATAGAGACAAGAAAGTAATCTCTTCCCCTCCTAAGTTCTTGGCAGAGCCAAGCGGCAAAGCCGAGCGAGGAGGGGTTAGGGGTGGTCTGAAGAAGCGCATCTTTCCTTTGTTCAGACCCCCTCTAACTCCCCCTTACTAAGGGGGAGAAATAAATACCAAAAATATGAAATATAATTTTGACGAACTGGTAGAGCGGCGAGGCACAAACTGCGTGAAGTGGGACGAGAGTCCGAGTGAGGATGTCATTCCCCTGTGGGTGGCAGACATGGATTTCCGCGTTGCACCAGCCATCCAGAAAGCCCTTCGAGAACGGGTGGAGCATGGGGTGTTCGGCTATAACATCGTGCCTGAGAGTTATTACGAGGCCGTCATCTCCTGGTTCCGTCGCCGCCATCAGTGGGAGATCCAGCGGCAGTGGATCCTCTACACCACAGCCGTCGTCCCGGCGATATCGTGTGTCATCAAGGCCCTCACCATGCCTGGCGAGAAGGTGCTCATCCTCTCGCCTGCCTATAACTGCTTCTTCTCGAGCATCAAGAACAATGGCTGCGAGGTGCTGGAAACAAGTTTAATTCGGGGGCACGAAGGTACGGGGGCACGGGGGCTCGAGAATAGTTTGGAGGCAGAGAGTAATCTCGTACCTCCGCACCTCCGCACCACCGTACCCCCGACTTTCTCAATCGACTGGGACGACTTCGAAGCCAAGTGCGCTGATGAGAAGACCACCGTCTTCCTGCTCTGCAACCCGCATAACCCATCTGGCCGCGTCTGGACAAGGGAAGAACTGCAACGGATGTATGATATCTGCAAGAAACATGGCGTGAAGGTGGTGAGCGATGAGATCCACTGCGAACTCATCATGCCAGGACATGAGTTCGTGCCCTTTGGCACCATCACGGACGACTGCGTGGTGATGAACTCCCCCTCGAAGAACTTCAACACGGCTGGTCTTCAGATTGCCAACATCATCTGCTCGCATCCGTCGTGGCGTCGACGCATTGATCGTGCCATCAACATCAATGAGGTGTGCGACGTGAATCCCTTCGGCATCGTAGCCCTGCAGGCTGCCTATAACGAGAGTGAGGACTGGTTGGACGAACTGAACCAATATCTGTGGGGTAACTATCAGGTTTTGTGCGATTTCATCGATAAAAACCTGCCTCAGTGGAAGGTCTGTCCACTAGAAGGCACCTACCTCCCCTGGGTGGATGTCTCGGCGATGGGCATCCCCGTTGAGACACTCTGCCAGCACCTGCTCCAAGAGGCGAAGGTGTGGATTAATCCAGGCACGATGTATGGCCCAGAGACAGGCAAGGGATATGTCCGCTTTAATATCGCGACCCAGCGCAG
>ONPM01000124.1 GCA_900319715.1 uncultured Prevotella sp. | reverse complement strand
GTAGAGGAAATCATCACCTACAACTTCCCCTACCCGATGATGAACGACGTGATGCGCATCGTGAAGGAGATGCAGCCGCGTATCGTCTCGCAGACCTACGACAACACCTGCGAAATCCGCCTCAGCATCCGAAAATCCGAGGCCGAGCAACTGAGAAATCGTCTGCAGAAACTATCTTTTGAATAAAATTTGCAACTTTCTGTCAATTCCTTTGGTGGAATCAAGAATTTGTATTACCTTTGCATCCGCAATCACATATAAGGTTAATTTGGTTTGGGGTTAGGAAGGTTGGCAGAGTGATCGATCGCGCTGGACTCGAAATCCGGTATACCCCTTTCGGGTATCGGGGGTTTGAATCCCTCACCTTCCGCAAAGTATTGAGAAAGAGCCTGTTACGGGCTCTTTTTCTTGTTTATACGTTTCCGAGATACACATGCTTGACACCCTCTTCGAGTGCAATCTGCTGAGCCTCCCTCAATGTATGGATAGGAGTCGGCGGAACATCCTGCATCTTGAAGTGAGGGAAGAAGCGGCTCAAGTGCAGAGGCTGGCCGGCAAGGCCGTTATCAACAATCCACCGGCACATCTGACGGATCATCTGCAGGTCGTCATTCACTCCAGGAATGATGAGATTGGTCAGTTCTACCCACACCCCGGCATCATGTATGGCGAGGATGGTATCGAGGACGGGTTGCAGATGACCTCCACTGACACGCTGATAGATATCGTCGCTGAATGATTTCAGATCGATGTTGGCTGCATCGAGGTACGGCAGCAGGTCGTTCAAGGGTTCCTGGCAGACGTAGCCTGCCGAAACGAGGATATTCCAAAGTCCGCTCTCGTGTGCCAGCCGGGCCGTGTCTGTCACATATTCTATATAGGTCAGTGGCTCGGTGTAGGTGTAGGCGATGCCCGGACAATGATGCTCCAGACAGAGTTGTACTACCTGCAAAGGCGTGAGGTCGTAATGTCCCACGTCTGACGGTCGTGCCTGAGAGATCTCATGATTCTGACAATTCTGGCACCGGAAGTTGCAGCCCGTACAGGCCAGGGACAGACAAGTGGTGCCTGGATGGAAATGGTAGAGCGGCTTCTTCTCAACGGGATCGATGGCCAGCGAACAAGGCTTGGCATAGACCTCGCTGACAAGCACACCGTTCTGATTGCGCCGGCTGCGGCAGATGCCTGTCTTACCATCCACGATACGGCAATGATGCGGACAGAGTTGACACACCACTGCCCCACCCTCCAATGTCTGATAATAACGGCACTCCATCAGAACACGATCGCTTCGTAGACATAGAGTTCGGCATCCTTCCAACCGTCCCAGCCGATGCCTGCCTTGTCCTGAGCACAATGGCTGACGAACTCTTCTTTCGTCCAATTCACCTCATCGGCTACCTGCGGCAGAAACGTGCCACTACGATAGCCCTTGCGGATATAAATGCCATGACGGTGCAACTCAAACTCATCCAGGCTCTCGATGCGCCGCATGGGTGTGAGTACAGAGATCTCGATGTCTATGTCAGCCAACTCATCGGCAGTAACAGGCATAAAGCGCGGATCTTCGAAAGCAGCCGCACGAGCCATCTCTGCCACAATCTCATGCAAGGGTATATCCTCTCCGAAGTGTCCGATACATCCACGGAGACGGCCATGCTTGTGCAATGACACGAAGGCTCCGCATTTGGCAGAGAGGTGGGTGGTAAGAGGTGAAGAGTGAGAGATTTCCTTGCCGGCCAACGAGTCCTTGATACTCGTCAGGGCAATCTCCTTCAGCAGCCGCTTCTCGTCGTCAGACAGTGCAAAGCCGGCATCAGACTTCCTGACGATGGCAAACGAATGATAACCCACAACGCGGCTGTGGTCATGATTATCGGCATCACCCGAGTTCTGATACATCAGGTGCTTCACCTCATAACTGCCGTCCATCATCAGCATCAGCGTGGCAATAGCCAGTTCTCCGCAGGCACTCGTAGCCAGATTGCGCTTGCCACTCCGTGCATTCTGCTCCAGTGCAGCAATAAACGCCTCAACACTGCCAGTCTCGATGGCCTTGCCCGTCAGCGTATCTACCTCACAAGCGTCCTCATAAGAGGGATAGTGAGAGAAGTCACTGCTGATGACAAACAAGTTCTCCTCCGTGAAATATGGTTTCAACACATGGGCTATCCGTTTCAGTTTATTGAAGTCATTCGTAGAGATGATGATGGGTACAATGGGCGGCACATCACCCAAACGCCTCTGCAGGAATGGCAGTTGCACCTCCAGGCAATGCTCTCTGTCGTGTGCCTTAGGCTGATAGGAGAATACGCTGTCTGCATCTGAAATGCTCCTGGCCGCCTCACGATCCACCTTTACATTCCCCAACGGCGTGGCGTAGTAATCGGCCTCGGTATTGACCGAAGCCCCGTCGAGCCACTCATGATGACTCGGTCCCAACAGGAAAATCCGTTTGTAAGGCTGGTCTGCAGGCACCGACATATAGGCCGATGCTGCCACATGGCCAGAGAAATAGTAGCCGGCATGAGGCACGATGACCGCAGCCACATGATGATAGATGGTCGCACCTCTGTGCAGCGCCAGGAAACTGTCAACTTCCTCACTCAACTCCCTGGCATCGCCCGTATAGAAGCGATTGGCCTGTGTAGCAGGTCTCACCACCGGCTCGCTCTGCTGTCCGTTGCATGTATTTATCATCATGATAATTGCTATGACTGTGAATAACCTCACCGTGCCCTCAGGTCTTTCAGTTTCTGCTTGTAGGCCTTGCGCAGTTTACGGATGGCCTTGTCACGTATCTGTCGCACTCGCTCTCGCTTCACACCCATGTCCTCGGCAATCTCTGCCATCGTCTCGTGCTCCTGCATGATGCCGAAATAGGCGTTCACCACCTGACTCTCACGCTGGTTCAGAGACAGCAGCGCAAATTCGATGGCATTCTCAATGGCCTCTGAATGAACACGCTCGTCAGCCATCGGCGCATCAGGATTCACGAGCACAGACAGCAGGCTCATGTTCGCCCGATGGCCTAAAGGTGCATCCACCGACAGGGCCTTGCTCTGCTGATGGGCCGACGGGTCACCTTGGGCATCCTTGGGCACCTGATAGAGTCCTGCTTGCTGAGCGATGGCCTTCTCAATCTGACGGCGCACATGACCAGCAGCGAAGTTGACAAACCTCACACCCTTCTCGCCATCAAATCTCGAGGCAGCCTTCATCAGTCCGATATTGCCCTCGCTCACCAGGTCCTCCATCTCCAGGCCGTTGCCTTTGTACTGACGGGCTATCACCACCACAAACTTCAGGTTGGCTTCTACCAGCCGCGCCAATGCACGGTCGTCACCTTGCTTAATCTTACGTGACAGTTCACGCTCCTCTTCGTCGCTGAGCAGGCTGTTATGGCCTATCTCATCCAGATATCTGTTCAATGCACTGTCTTCCATACTCATTCCTCCATATTCTCATAACAATCGTGATCTATCACAGCGAGATACTCTCGATACGAAGTTTCATCATCCCTGCCGGCACGCGCACCTCAACGATATCACCAACCTTCTTGTTCAAGAGAGCCTGTGCGATGGGCGACTTGACAGAGATCTTTCCTTCACGCAGATTCGCCTCATTAGGACTGGCAAGGGTGTAGGTCATGCGAGCATTCGTGTTGAGATTGGTCATTTCTACCTTGCTGAGCAACTGCACGCTATCTGTTCCCAGCCTTGACATGTCGATGACACGGGCATTAGCAAGCACCTTCTGCTTGAAGCGGATACGACCCAGCAGGCGAGCCTGTTCGCGCTTGGCGGCATGATACTCGAAGTTCTCGCTGAGGTCACCTTTGTCACGCGCCTCGGCTATGGCATCTCTCACCTGAGGCAGTTCCACACTCTCCATCTGGTGCAATTCGGCCACGAGTTTGTCGTAGCCTTCTTGTGACATATATTCCATCTTTCTCTATTCCGATTGGCTTAGTCAAGGCCGAAGAGAACCTTCAGGCCACCGTCAACGCCCGAGAAGCCCATGAAGGCCAGGGAGAGAAGTCCGGCGGAGAGCATCACGATAGCCATGCCCTGCATGCCCTTGGGGATCTTGACCAGTTCGAGTTGTTCACGCATGCCAGCGAAGACTGTCAGAGCCAGGCCGAAGCCGATAGCCGTAGAGAAAGCATAGACCACGGACTGCAAGAGATCGAAGTCCTTCTGGATCACAAGGATGGCCACACCAAGCACGGCACAATTGGTTGTGATGAGCGGCAGGAAGATGCCGAGGGCCTGATAGAGGGCTGGAGAAACCTTCTTCAACACAATCTCCACCATCTGTACGAGAGAGGCGATGACAAGGATGAAGGCGATAGTCTGCAGATACTGCAAGCCGAAGGCATCGAGCACATATTTCTGGACACACCAGGTGACTATCGTTGCCAGCGTCAGCACAAAGGCCACAGCAGCCGACATGCCTAACGAGGTGTCTATCTTCTTCGATACGCCGAGGAACGGACAAATGCCGAGGAACTGTGACAACACGATGTTGTTCACGAAGATGGCGCTAATGAAAATCAAGATATATTCCATAGAACTTTGAGCTTTGAGATTTGAGCTTTGAACTTTGAGCTTTATGATGCTTTCAGCTTGTTGACGATCGCAATCAGGAAGCCGAGGGTGATGAAAGCACCTGGAGGCAAGACGAAGAGCAGGATGTTGTATGTCTCGGGAATCAGCGTGAGTCCGAAGACAGAACCAGATCCCAGCAACTCACGGCAGATGCCAAGGAGAGTCAGACCCAACGTGAAGCCAAGACCGATACCTATACCATCGAAGAGAGAGGCTACGGGCGAGTTCTTGGCAGCAAAGGCCTCAGCACGTCCGAGGATGATACAATTCACCACAATCAGCGGTATAAAGAGTCCGAGAGAGGCATCGATGTCAGGCAGGAAAGCCTTGATCACCATCTGCAGGATGGTCACAAAGGCAGCGATGACAACAATAAACACAGGGATGCGCACCTTATCGGGAGTCACCGACTTCAGACAAGAGATGACGACGTTGGTGCAGATGAGCACAGCCATCGTGGCCAACCCCATCGACATACCGTTGAGGGCGGAAGTGGTTGTGGCCAGCGTAGGACACATACCAAGCATCAGGACGAACGTCGGGTTCTCCTTGACGATGCCATTCTTGATAATCTGTATTGCATTCATAAGCGTATCTACGATTTTACGATTGACGAATCATTGCGCTTGCTTTGTTGCACCTGTCTGAGCATCGGCAGGCGTAACCTTGTAAGCATTATAAGCATTGTTCACAGCGAGCAGGAAGGCACGGCTGGTAATCGTTGAGGCGGTGATAGCATCCACCTTGCCACCATCCTTTGATACGGTCAAAGGCTCCTTCGGGTCCTTGCCGATGATGTCACCCTTCTCCCCTTTCTGGAACCATTTGTCGGCCTTGGCACCTAGTCCAGGTGTCTCAGCATGTTCCAACAGGGTATAACCTAAGATCTTGCCATCGGGATCGAAGCCTACGAGTACCTTCAAGTCACCTCCGAAACCACCGGTGGTAGACTCTACGGCAGCACCGAGGTCCTTCTTCTGGGCATCCTGAATCTGATAAATAATATAAGTCAGTTCCTTGCCCTTGGCATCGTTCTGTCGGACTGTATCGGTCTTGGCGACAGTAAGGTCACTGACACACATCACGTTCTTGATACCATCAGCCAGAGCCTTCGCCTTCTGGTCGTTGATAGGGCCTTCGGTCAGGTGGTTCACATAAGCGAGGATACCACCCATGATGACGGCTACTCCTGTGAGTACCAGCACCATATTCGTTAAAGATGATTCTAATTTCTTCATCATGTCATTTACGATTTACTAATTGACGATTTACGATTTTGCAGGAACCTCACCGAAGCGCTGAGGTTTCACATAATTATTAATAAGAGGCGTAAACGCATTCATGATGAGAATGGCAAACGACATTCCCTCAGGATAAGCACCCCAGTTGCGGATGACGACGGTGAGGAAGCCAATGGCCACACCATAGATAATCTGTCCCTTCGGTGTCATCGGTGATGTCACATAGTCGGTAGCCATGAAGATGGCACCCAGCATCAGACCTCCGGAGATGCGAAGACAAAGACCGTGCAGATGATGCTGACGGGGATGTGCCAGGTGATGATCTTCTTCCACAGCATATAGCAGAGTCCGATAATCAGTGCCAGAGCGCAGATCTCACCTATGGCACCGGCACCATCGGGATGGTTGCCAAGGAAGAGACTCAACGAGTCGGGCAACTGATCAAGAACAGAAGCATCGCCGCTCTTAATGGCATACTTCATAAGAGAAAGCGGTGTAGCGCCTGTCTCTGCGTCGAGATAACTGCCTAACTGTCCAACCTTCGGCCAGGTGGTCATCTGGGCGGGGAAGGCGACGAGCAGGGCGGCACGACCTACAAGCGCAGGGTTGAAGAGGTTGTTGCCCAGACCTCCGAAGGTCATCTTAGCCACACCGATGGCGAAGAGCGCACCGATGAGGATGATCCAGATGGGGAGGTTTGACGGCAGGTTGAAGGCCAGGAGCAGACCCGTGAGGATGGCAGAGCCGTCGCAGATGGTGTTACGCTCCTGCTTCAGGATATATTTGCTGATAGCCCACTCAAAGAAGACGCAGGCAGCCACACTGGTAGCCGTGACAATGACAGAGCCAAGGCCGAAGAAGTAG
>ONPM01000118.1 GCA_900319715.1 uncultured Prevotella sp. | reverse complement strand
TGGCACAAACGGCGTACAGACTTCAAGAAGTTCTTCCGTCAGGTGTATAACAGCGGCATTGCCCGCATCAATCTTGAGAAGCGCCATCCCGGCACAATGAAACTCGTCCATCTGCTGCCGACGGTATTCACCGTAGGTGTCATTGCACTGATACTCATCTCTGCCGTAGGACGGGCACTGATGCACTACGTCGACCGCGACCAGTTCTACTGGATGTGCTTCAGTCCATGGATACCTATTATATTATATAGTCTGCTGATCTGCATCGACTCGGCCATCAAGAACAGGAGCCTGAAAGTAGGGCTACTATCCATCCCTGCGGCCTTCGTCCAACTGATGGGGTACGGTTTGGGCTTTATCGAATCATGGTGGAAACGGTGCGTGCTACGACAAGACGAATTCACAGCCTTCGAAAAAACATTCTACAAATAACAACCCTTTAAAACTTAAATGAAGCACTATGGAGAAACTCAACATCAATCAATGGGCGGAAGAAGACCGTCCACGAGAGAAGATGGCATCAAGCGGTGCTGAAAATCTGACGAATGCAGAACTGCTGGCAATCCTAATCGGCTCTGGCTCGCAGAAAGAGAGTGCCGTAGACCTGATGAAGCGCATCCTCGCTGACTGCAACAACAACCTGAACACACTGGGCAAGATGCCCATTCGTGAACTCTGCACTTACACTGGTATTGGCGAGGCAAAGGCCATTTCCATCCTTGCAGCCTGTGAACTGGGCAAGCGTCGACAAGCTGAAACGCCTGAGGAACGGCCAGACTTAGGTACTGCCACCCGTATCTACAACCACATGCGCCCTGTGATGCAGGACCTCTACGTCGAGGAGTTCTGGGCACTGCTGATGAACCAGCACTACCGCCTCATCAAGAAGGTGCGCATCTCACGTGGCGGCATCACGGAAACACCTGTCGACATCCGTATTGTCATGAAGGAAGCTGTCCTCGCCAACTGCACCATCCTCGCCGTCTGTCACAACCACCCCTCCGGCAACCTCACCCCCAGCAAGGCTGACGAAACATTGACAAAAAGTATCAGTAGAGCCTGTGAGGTCATGAACATCCACTTTCTGGATCATGTGATTGTCACAGACGGCCAATACTACTCATTCCACGAGCAGGGGAAGTGCTGATGTCAGCAACTTCATGGCAACCCTGCAGGGTGACGACAAAAACGCAAAAGGAAGGGAGTCCAAGGCCTCATCAATAGGTAGCGATCTGCTTGACGTCATCCTCAAAGGTATCCCTCTGCAAGGCTCGAGACTTGAGTTTTGAGCGATAAGTGTAGATGGTTGTTATCGACGATCGCAGAATGTCGGCAATCTTCTGGTTGTCGACAATACCCAGCCGGATGAGAGCCAGTACGCGCAACTCGGTGGTCAACTTGGTGGAGTCTTCCTCTATTTCAAACTGACAATCGTGTATCATCAAGCGGTTCACCTCACCAATAAAATCAGGATAGATATTCAGAAAGGCTGTATCAAAGTTTTGGTGGAACATCTTGATACCCTCATTGATAGCCGAGTTGCTCTTAAGTTCGGCATAGAGGTCTTCCAATTTACGGTCGCGAGCCAAACGGTTAAAGAGTTTATGACGCTCCTCACCCCGATGGATGAGGGCACTGCACAACTCTAGGAATCGGCCTATATATTCGTCCTTGATGCGGTTCGCCTCCTTCATTTGAGTGTTGAGAGTGGAGAGTTGGGTGTTGAGTGTCTGCATATCCTCGTTCTGGTTGGTAAGCACCGTATTCATCTGATTGATTTTCCTGTTGGCTATGCGACGCTTATAGAGCAGCCAGAAATTAAAGAGGATGAGACCCACTAACAAGAGAGTAATCGATGCCAATATGGTGAGCAGTCGGTTAGTGCGCTGTAATGCATGTTCCCTCTCGGTATCGTAAGCCTTGGTAATAACTGGTGTCAGTCGAGCCACCTGCATGCTCCGCAAACGACTTCCATATTGCTGTGCATCGTTGCTGGCTCGCGACAGGTAGCGATAGGCACGTTCATAGACTCCCCTCTCCATCAGTATGGAGGACAGTTCGCGCAGGGCATTGTTCTCGAGGATGGCACCTTGCAAATCGCTGATGGCCGAAAGCAGCAGATAGTGCTCTTGCTGCTGAGGCTGCCCGCTCTTCCAATAGAAAAAGGCCAGTGTACTAGCCACGATGCTATAGCGGCGGTCACCAGACTGTAAGGTGGGCAGATACTCTTCAAACAGACGGATGGCTCCTTCCACATCTCCCTGCTCACAAACGTAACTGGCACGACTGACAATATACTCAAAGGACTCCTTTGGAGCAATTTGCAACAACATCTGACGATAATACTGCGCACTATCAATATAGTTCATAAAATAAGGTGTGTATTGTGCCATTTCCGAACGATAGAGGTTCAATTCAGCACGCTGGTTGTAGTACAACACACGGGTTTCTGTCGAAAGCAGGTCGGGTTGTATACTGTCAAGCAGCAGACGGGCATTGTTGAATATGCCCGAAACACTGAGAATATGAGCCAAACGTATGGCACTGGCGGCACGACGCTCAGCATCGGTCGTTGCCAAAGGACTCTGGATATTACGATTGATATAATAGAAAGCAGAGTCGAAACGAAAAGCCAAATATTCGTCGTATAGTCGCAGATTCTTTTCGTACTCCTGCTCTGGTGTCAGCGTCACACCCTGCAGGCCCTTGGAGAGTGACATGATCTGCGATTCCTTGGCAGCCACGATTTCATCGTGACGTTCTATCAGACTATCGAGTGTCTTATAGAGTCGGTCTGTCTGCGTGTCGGCAACAGGTCTTCCACATGCTACAATGAGCAAGGCTGTAAATGCGATGGCTACCAATTTATTCATTGTATTCCGAGTTTAGTTATTATTCCGGCACAAAATTAATGATTCTTTTTGAAACCACCAAATCCAAGTACGTGATAAAAGGCGAAATCAAGATGAAAAGGGGTTGCAAAAGTTTTGATTTTCTATTATGTAACGAAAAGAAACGTGTTGATTATCAGCCAATTGCCTATTTGATCATTTTGATTTTTGTTTGAACAACTTGTTTATGGTCATTTATCGCCTTAACTTTGCCGTCGAATTCACAATCAATGGATAAAATAAAGTTCATCATGCATAAGTTGTTAGTTAGATTAATTGTTTTAGTTTGTTGCAGTTTCTTTGCCAATGTTCAGGCAAAGGAAGTTTTGGTCAGTTCACCCGACGGCACCGTGACGGTTGCTGTCGGCGTGAAGGCCAACAAGCCCTTTTACACGATTAAGTATGGTACAAAGACGATTGTCGCTCCTTCGCACCTCGGTTTCCTTCTCGACAAGGGTACACTAGGTGATGATGTCAGGTTGATAGGCAAAAGTTATTCTTCGAAAGACGAGACTTGGTTACAGCCCTGGGGCGAGGAAGATACGGTGCGTAATCACTATCATGAGTTGACGGTGAATTTCAGGGAGAAGTCAGGCCGACGCATGGATGTTGTGTTCCGCGTGTTCAACGATGGCGTCGGCTTCCACTATATTCTGCCAAGTATCAGTAAAGGCGAAAAGTATTGTATTCAGGACGAATTGACCGAGATCACCTTGGCACACAATGCCAAGGCTTGGTCGATTCCAACTAATCACACCGAGTACTTCGAGGGTATCTATACCGCCGATCTGCTGAGCAGGAAAGATACCGTATGCACACCACTCACCATAGAATATGAGGATTCGCTATACCTCGCCATTCACGAGGCCGCACTCGAGGACTATGCCAGCATCAACTTGACACCCGTTAGAAGTGAAGAGTTAAGAGTGAAGAGTGAAAAATTTGCTTCCGCTGTAAGGTTGCAAACGGCACTGACACCTTGGCAGAGCGGCGTGAAGGTGTATTGCGAGGGGGAGACAAAATCGCCCTGGCGTACTATTATAATAAGTAAAACGGCTGGTGACCTGATGACCTCGCGGCTGATGCTGAACCTGAACGAGCCTTCGAAGATAAAAGACACTTCCTGGATTGAACCGGGCCGCTACATCGGTATCTGGTGGAGCATCCACAAGAAGCAGAACACCTGGGAGATGGGGCCGGCACACGGAGCAACCACACAAAACGTAAAACGATATATCGACTTTGCCGCCCGTCACGGCTTCAGCGGCGTGTTGGCAGAGGGATGGAACCCTGGATGGGGACAAGGCGAGAAGATCTCGTATCTGAAGGCTTATCCCGACTTTAATATAGAAGAGGTTTGTGCATACGCCCTATCGAAAGGCGTGCGCTTCATCGGCCATACGGAGACGTGGGGCAATGCCAAACTCTTAGAAGAGCAGATGGACTCTGCCTTTGCATGGTTCAACCATCTGGGCATCCATGCCGTGAAGACAGGCTACGTGGGCCACTTCTTCGATGGTAAGGAACTGGCCAAGTCGCAGTATGGCATCCGCCACTACCGTAAGGTGATTGAAACGGCCGCCAGGCATCACATCATGATTGACAACCACGAGCCTGCCATGCCCACTGGCATCCAACGCACCTGGCCAAACCTGATGACACAGGAGGGGGTGCGCGGTCAGGAGTATAATGCCTGGGACCGCAGAGGCGGCAATCCCCCTGCCCACACCGTCACCCTGCCCTTCACCCGCTGTCTGGCTGGGCCGACGGACTTCACGCCTGCCATCTTCAACTTCTCAGAGGTGGTGAAAGGCACTCATCCCCACTCTACTTTGGCAAAACAACTCGGTGAGTTCGTTGTCATCTACAGTCCGTTGCAGATGGCTGCAGATGCTATCGAGAACTACGAAGGCCAGCCAGCCCTGACATTCATCGAGAGTTGTCCGACAACCTGGAGCAAGACTATTGTCCCCAACGGCGAGATCGGCAAATATGTCACTGTAGCCCGAAAGGAGCGTAACGGCGACCGCTGGTTTATCGGCAGCATCACCAACGAGGAGTCCCGAGAATTATCTCTAAAACTCGACTTCCTCGATGCCGATACCACTTATTGCGCTATCGTCTATGAAGACGGGCCGGATGCAGACTATGAGAAGAATCCCTATCCGATGACCATCCGTCAGGAAGAAGTGACCAACGGTAGCACTTTGAAACTCAGACTTGCCCGTAGTGGAGGTGCAGCCGTGAGGATTGAGAAATTGAGAAAATGAGATATAATAGTACAAATAACTCTAATTAATTATTAAAAAGTAAAACAATGGAAAAAACTAAGAGTCAATTCTGCCGCTTGCTCATGCTCATAGCGGTTGTGTGTTTTGCCTTGGATGTTTCAGCACAGACCACCGTCAGTGGCCATGTGAAAGACGACACTGGTGAGGATGTCATCGGAGCCAGCGTCATGGAAAAAGGAACATCGAACGGCACCGTCACAGACTTTGACGGAAAATTCACTTTACAATGTAAGTCTGGTGCGACACTGGTGATCAGCTTTATCGGTTACAACCCGCAGGAGGTGAAAGCCAAGGATGGCTTGGAGATCACCCTGAAGGAAGACGTGGCCCAACTGAACGAAGTGGTGGTCGTGGGCTATGGCTCGATGGCCAAGAAAGAGATTTCGAGTTCGGTAGTTCAGATCAGCAAGGATCAGTTCAACCAAGGAGCCGCCAGCGATCCCATGGCCCTGATTGCCGGTAAGGTGGCTGGTCTTAACGTGGCCTCATCGGCCGATGCCAACCCCAACGCCATGACCAACATCCAGGTGCGTGGTGCCGGTTCGCTCACGGCCTCGAATGGACCGCTGGTAGTCATCGACGGTATCGCTGGTGGTGACCTGCGTAACATCGCTACTCAGGATGTAGAGTCAATCACGGTGCTGAAGGATGCCGGCTCGGCTGCCATCTACGGTACCCGGGGTGCAAATGGTGTGATTCTGGTAACGACGAAGAAAGGCTCTGGTACGGCCGGCGTGACCAATGTGACTTACGACAGTTATATTGCTTTCAACGTGCAGAAACCGCGTGTTGGCATCCTTTCTACCGATGAGTTCCGCCGTTCGCGCCGTGGTCAGGACTACGGTGCCGATACCGACTGGTGGGATGAGATCACACGCCCTGTCAGTTATAATCTGAACCAGTATCTCTCTATCGATTCTTCCACCAAGAACGGTTATTTCGGTCTGTCAGTGAATTATAAGAAAGGTAATGGTCTGGACATCGTTTCCGGACGTGAGGAATATGGTGGGCGCTTCGTCGGCGAACAGCGTGTACTGAACAACCGCCTGCAGTTCAACTCGTCGCTCTCTGTCCGTAAGGTGCACGAGGAGTGGGGCAACGACGGACTGTTTGACACCGCCCTGACCATGAATCCCACAGTGCCCGTGAAGAATCCCGACGGCTCATACTATCAGCCCAACTCGCCTACTGACATCCACAACCCTGTGAACGACCTGAAGGAGAATGTCAGCCAGGGCGACCGCATCTACCTCTTGGGTAATGCCGATATGAAGTTAAACATCCTGCAGATGGAGCAGCACAATTTGAACACCTCGCTGAGCTATGCCCTGCAATACAACGACCTGAAGGACAACTTCTATACACCGTCGACCTCCAGCGAGTCGTTCTGGAACGGCTATGCAGGTCGTGCCCGCATCAACTACCAGAAGTGGTGGACGAACCGGCTGGAGTGGCTCGTCAATTACACGATGACCCTTAATGAACACCAGTTGAAGGCTGTGCTCGGCTATTCATGGGAGCGCAGCAAGTGGGAGCAGAGCGGCAATGAGAACATGGGCTTTGTCTACGATGCCCTCTCGTATCACGGTATCGGCAGTGGCAGTTACCTGCGAGACGGCAAGGCAAACCTTTGGGCAGGCAGTTCAGAATCAACACTGATAGGTTTCTTCGGACGTCTGAATTATAACTACCGCGACATGATCTTCGCCTCGGCTTCGATGCGTCGCGAGGGCAGCACCAAGTTCGGTGCCAACACCAAGTGGGGTGACTTTCCTTCTGGATCACTGGCTTGGGAGATTACCAAGGCCCCGTTTGCACAGAGTCTGGCACAGGCCTTCCAGAGCCTGAAACCCCGTGTGAGTTACGGTGTCACCGGCCGTTCTGACTTCAATGCCTATCAGAGCATTGCCACCTATAGTACCCGTGGTGCCTATCTCATCGACAATCAGTGGATCAACGGTTATGCACCTTCGCTGAATGCCAACCCCGATCTGGCTTGGGAGAAGTCTACTGCCTTCAACGTGGGTGTCGACTTCGTGGCCCTGAACAGCCGTCTGCGTGGTAGCGTGGAGTATTTTGACCGTCGTTCCAAGGATCTGCTCTACAACTATACGGCTCCGCAGCCTCCGTTCATCTACAACACCATCCTGGTGAACGTCGGAACCACCAAGAATACCGGTATCGAAGTGTCGCTCGACTACGACGTGCTGGCCAAGAAAGCATCAACTGGAGCATGGGGCAGACCAAACTCACCAAACTCTCAAGCGATGCCTATCAGATGGCTTACCTCGACCTCTATCAGAAGCCAGGCCCCGGCAGCAGCGAGTATTTCTTCCGTGTGGAAGAGGGTGGCAAGATCGGGCAGTTCTATGGCTACGAGCATGCTGGTGTCGACGAAAACGGACTATTGCTCATCTACGATAATAATGGCAACGCCGTGCCTGCAGCCCAGGCCGATCCCACTTACAAGCGTAATATCGGCAACGGCGCTCCCAAGCACTTCCTGTCATGGAGCAACTCGCTGAGCTACAAGAACTGGGATCTCAGCATGCTCTTCCGCAGTGCCCTCGGCTTCGAGATCTTCAATATGCGCAAATATGGCATGGGACTGAAGGGTTCCGGTACCGACAATGTACTGCGCAAGGCCTATACCGACTATGCCGACGTGGAGTCGAGCGGTGGTATCATCTCAAGCTATTTCCTCGAAAACGGCAACTACTTCAAACTCGACAACATCACTCTGGGCTATACTTACAGTCCGAAAAGCCGTCAACTGGTTGAGAACCTTCGTATCTACCTCACCGCCAAGAACGTCTTCACGCTGACAGGCTATAAAGGCAACGACCCCTCAATCGTCACCTCTACGGGCATCACTCCCGGTATCGATTCCAACAGTGCCTATCCACAGGCTACAAACTTCACACTGGGTGTTACGGTAAGATTCCATTAATTGAAAATTGATAATTGAAAATTGATAATTATGATTACATATATATATAATAAGGTCGTGGCAAGAGTATTCTCTTACCTCTTACCTCTCACCTCTTACCTCTTTCTTTCATCTTGTACAGACCTTGACGAGAAAGTGTACGACCGCATAGACGCCGGTGTCTATTATCAGAATGAGGCCAGTGTGAAAGGCGCTGTGGCTGCCATCTACGGGCAGACATCGCAGACACTGGCAGGCGAGAACTTCTTCCACCTCTCTGAGTACCCCTCAGATCAGATCACCTGGCGAGTATGGAATGGCGGACTCTGGGGATGGGATGAGGCTATGAAGACCGTACTCTCATGGCACAACTGGACTTCTGAGTCGACCATCATCAATAATGCCTGGAACGGAGCCTGGACGGCTATCGGACTGGCTAACCTGCTGCTCAGTGACCTGGAAGGTCTGAGTGCTGCCGGACTGGGGATGAGCGATGCACAACTGGCACAGTATGTGGCCGAGGTGCGCACCATCCGTGCCTGGAACTACTATTGCATCTTCGAACTCTGGGGTGGGGCCCTGCCACTGAACACCTCCGCCAGCAGCGAAGTGCCCGGCACTGCCGATCCTGACTGGAACTCCTCGTGCAAGAAAATCTATGATTTCATCGCTACCGAACTCGACGAGACGGTCAATGCCTTGGCCAAGGACGACGCCAACCACTCGATGGTGAACCGCGCCAATCAGGCGATGAACCGTCTGCTCAAGGCCCGTCTGCTACTCAATGCCGAGGTTTTCATCGGTGAGAGCCACTATGACGAATGTGAAGCCCTGTCGAAGGAAGTCATCAACGGCACATACGGCCATTACACCATCGACGAGAACTATCGCAACCTCTATTCGATGGATAATGTGAAGAGTCCTGAGGTCATCTTCGCACTGGCTGCCGAAGACGGTCAGGGCGCTGCCAACGCCATCTCGAATGTACGTACAATGATAGGTATGTGGTATGGCTATGCCGACTACTTCGGTCAGAGTTACGACGGTATCGGTGCCTGGAACTGCGTGTGCTTGGTTCCTTCGTTCGACAATTCTGGCACCGTTCTGCCCACTGGCGGTTCTACTGGCGCCAAGTGCTTCCTGGACTATGGCGACAAGCTGGGTGCCCCCTATGAGCGTTTCGACGACCGTGACATCCGCAAACAGAACTACACCTACGATGCCGCTACCAAGACCCACGGCCCGGGCATGTTCTTGAAGGGCGTTGTCCGTGCCAACTTCGGAACGGGCGACGTGCTGAAAGCCGATGCCGACCGCGACGGTCAGGATCTGGTGTTTGTCGATCAGTTGGGCACATTCCTTAATCAGGGTCGCGAACTCGAGACGGTGATGAGTCCCCGTTGGGGTGAGACCAACTCGGGCGTCCGGCTGGTGAAGTATCCGCTGTATCCTAACGATGAGCAGGGCGGCTTCAAGAGTATCGACGATGTTCAGTTCCGTCTGGCTGAGGCATACTATAATGTAGCCGAGTGCGAAATGCGCAAGGGTAACAGTTCGGAGGCCAAGAGCTATGTGGATGCTGTACGTGCCCGCTACTATACGACCTCTGACCGCAGTTCTGCACTCAGCATTCCAGGACCTGGCTTCACACAGTTCGATATGGACTGGATGCTCTCAGAGTGGGGCAAGGAATATCTGGGCGAGGGCAACCGCCGTCGTACTGACCTGCGCCGTTTCGACAAGTTCACGCAGGGCCAGTGGTGGTTCTGGGGCCGTGCCACCGAGGACGGCATCAGCCTGCCTGAG
>ONPM01000140.1 GCA_900319715.1 uncultured Prevotella sp. | reverse complement strand
CGGGCCAAAGCGAGGGTATTGTCATTGTTCGTCATACATTCCGAATTCTTTAATGAGATAGTCCATATCTTCTTTCCGCTCTTCGGGGGTGGTGTATGGATCGATGAGTGTGCTGAGACTGTACTCAGCAAAGGCGAGGTCGGACTCGGTAAACTCAGCGTTATAGAGGAAATCCATGGAGGAATTTTAAAATATCGTTTCTGTTTTTCTTTCTAATTTCTGAATACATAAGCCTAACTATCTAACATGGCTTTTCAATCATAAATCTTCTGGTCGGAGGTCGAGAACCTCAGTGAGAGCAACACCCTGCTGGATGGCAGCAATGGCGCGACGATTGTAATGTGGAAGAAGGTCGTTCTGAATATAGTGGCGAATATCCTTCCAAAGCCAATGGGTGATGAGACCTTGCTGGAATCGTTCTATCAGTTGGCGACAAGCAGCATCGATGGCTTCAGGGGTGAATGTCAGTCGTGATCTGTCGGCCTCATAGAAAAAGATACGGATGATCTCTTCGATGGTATAGGGTTCTATGGCCAAACGATTACGCTGAGGGAAATAGGCCTGCAACGAAGGCTCGCGCTCCAACAATTTGTCGATATCCTCCTGTGTACCGCTAAAGATGGCGGAATCATAATAGCCGGGGCAATGGGACCGTATCTTCTTCAACACATACTCCCAACCTGGCTCCAACAATGCCCAGATATTCCTAAAGCAATAAATCCGGTCTTTCGATACGGGGAGGGAGAGTCCTAGAACATTGTCGTCGGAAACCTGACTACTAAACAACTCATCCAGATTGTGGTATGGATTGCTGCTTGACGGATCATAGAGCGTGGTACAGTCAGCACAGTGAATCTCACACTTAATCTCTGCCAAGAATTTCAGAAGGGTGATATTCCGTGAGGCGAAATCAGGCGACGGTGAGGCGACGAGCAGATTGTTGCAATACGCCAGGACACCATGCCGATGCTCTGCCCTCAGCGTGTTAAATGCCCGCTCCTGGAGCCGTTCTATCAGCCAACGCTTCCATTGCATCATTCCAGGCGTATTAGAGAAGAAAGTACGCCAGGCATTAATGGAAGCCAACGCTCCTGAGAGAATATCCTCGTCGCTCATCTTCGGACACTGACGAAACCCTGTCTCTTTTATCACCCCATGCTCGTTGAGTTGGAGATCGAATCGGAGGATAGTGTCGCCACTATGGAATAAGAAGATATAGTTACCTGGCACCCAAAGGACACTCTGGCTAAAAGAAACGTTGAACTCGTGTTCTTTACGTTTGACTTCTTTGTCGCCTGTGGCTGCATAAAGAAGCATCCATAGTTGATCGTTATACAAGGAGAAGGAACACTCGTTAGAGATGTCCAACGCCTCGGAGAGAGAAAGGATCACATTAAGTTTTCCCATGAAATAGGTCAAATCGGTTCTGCCACTATCGGGCGTAAACTTTAACAATAATCGTGTCATGGTAAATTTTTCATTTGTTCTGTTTTTCGAAAAACAAGGGGCGCCGTCAGGCGCTGAAGCCTGACACCACTTTGTGGTGGGGCTTCAGCGGGGCGGCTTTGGGTTTGAGACGCTCGAAGGCCGTCTTGACGTCGGAGGCTTCGATGCGCTGGAAGTCAGTGCTGCCTGTAGAGAAGACGCGGTCGGCCATGGCGGGGATGATGCCATTGCGGACGAGTTGGTCGATCCAACGGGCATTGCCGAACTCGGGAAGTCTCATCGTCAGGGTCTGTTCGATGTCGTTCCGCAGTTCCGTGGCGGCCTCATCAGAGAGGATGTAATCCTCGCGCTCGAAGAGGTGAAGGGCGATCTCCATCAACTGGGCGGCGTCGTAGTCGTCGAACTGGTACTTGTAGGGGAAGCGGCTCCTGAGTCCGGGATTGGAACTGAGCATGGCGTCCATCTCCTTGGTGTAGCCAGCGAGGACGATGAGCATGTCGGGGTTGGGCCTAGTGAGGACGGTGAGCAGCGACTCGAGGACACGATGGCCGAAGTCCTTGCGGTCGGGGTCGTTGGTGAAGAGGGCGTAAGCCTCGTCGATGAAGAGCACGTTGCCGCGCGCCTCCTCGAGCACCAACTTCATGTTGTCCTCCGTCTGTCCGATATACTGCCCCACAAGGCGCGTGCGGTCTACGGCGATCAGTTCGCCCTTGGAGAGAAGCCCGAGGGAGTGGTAGATCTTACCCAGTTGGCGGGCGACGGTGGTCTTGCCTGTGCCTGGGTTGCCCGTGAAGACGGAATGGAAGGCGACGCCCTTGTCGCTCCGGAGTCCGCGACGGCGGCGCTCCTGATGGAAACGGGCCTGATTGGCCATCGTCCGGATGCCATCCTTCACGCTCTTGAGGCCTACCATGCCGTTGAGTTCGCGGATGCTCTCCTCGAAGGCGGAGCCCTGGCTGGTGAGTTGGTCGTAGGGGATGTCGCTCTCGCAGAAAGAGGCGACCCAGTTCTCGTCGACCATCTTCAGGGCGCGCTGCACATAGCGGGGGCGCACCTGTCCGGCGATGAAGCGGCGGACATCAGTCATGGTCCAGTTGGTCAACGCGCCCTGCTCATATCCCTGAAGAACGGTCCTGGCCAGACGGTCCTGAGTGTGGGCGTCGGGCTCGAGGTACTCGTCAGAGAGTGCCTGGGAGAAGGCCTGTATGAGGTCGAAGACGCTGTAGGGCTCCTGCTCGACATAACTGTCAGCATCGAAACGCTGTCGCAGGGAGGGATAGAGTTCCAGCAGGTCGTCGATCTCTGAGCGCGTGCCGCAGAGCCAGAGGAGGTTCTCGTCGTTCAGGGTGCGCACGGCATCCATGATGCGCCGCATCACCACCTTGCCACCGGCTGTCAGCAGGTCGCCAATACGGGTGAGGCAATACACCTGCTTGGCAGAACTGCTGAACTTCTCGCTGAGTTGTTCGTAGGGGTACTGGTTCGTGGGCTCATAGAGCGTCGAACAGTCGACAAAATTGAAACCATGCTTGCTGACGAGCAGGCTCTGGAGATGCATGAGCATCCCATAGGTGACATCGTCGTTGCGCATACAGATCAGCAGATTGTTGTTCTGACGGATCCCCCAGGAGCCGTTCTCCTTACGGACTTCGTTGAAGAGATCCATCTGGCGGTTCTGCATCACCCGCCGTCTGAACTGCGTCATGCCGGGCATTTCTGCCACGGCATGCCAGCCTGTGTCAACGCCCTCGATGCAGGAGACAAGGATATGCTCCATACCACAGGGCTCGAGCACCTGTGGTGTCTGAGCCTCCAGATGCAGTTCACCGTCGAGGGTGAAGTCGACACGCATCAGGGACTCTTCGAAGGTATCGTTGATGTAGAGGATATACTTTCCGGGTACCCAGATATGGTCGCAGGTGATTTCCACCGTCATCCGCCTGTCGCGCAGGCGTTTAACAGGTGAATCTTCTGTCGAGGCACACATCGGAAAGAAGGATTCGCTGTAGACGAAGCACCTGAAACGATTCTTGCCGGAGCGGGCCTTAGGCTTCGTCTGGATGGTCACAGACACGGGGCCGCTGGAGCAGAGCCGCTCTTTCTGTCCAGGCATCACTTCGATGCCTACGGACTGCACGTCTTCCATGTCGTGGTGTTCTTCAAGGCAGGTCTTCATCCGGATCTCCGCCAGCCTGCTATCCATCTCAGGCGGGAACGGCAGTTGGGGATCCTCTGAAGCAACGGTTTCGTCAGAAGTATCAGACCCGACATCATCGCCATCGTCGAAGTCACCAAAATCATCATCTGGTTCATCACTGTCGAGTTCATCATCGATAAACTTCTGAAGAAGGAGGTCGAACTCTTCGTCCACATTGTTGTTGGTTTCTTTTTTCATATAAAAGAAATAAAGATTGTTTGGATATTGTGTCGGATGCCCTGTGTCAAAGGGCGCAAGTGGTATTTGGGCAACGGCCTGAAGCCGCTGCCCAGTAAGGTTCACAGAAACTTAACTCGAAGTTTCTATCACAAAACACGATTGCTGTACCAAAATGTCAAAGAGCGTACGATCCCGCCAGCCTTGGTGTGGCTGGTGCAAAAATTCTGAGTTTTGTGATACTTGTTACTTGGTTCTCATGTTTTAAAATTACGCTGCAAAGATAAGCAAAAATCCCGATACCTGCCAAACAAATATCGGGATTTTTATACGGAAAATATGTTTTTTAACATATCCTCGTATGCGAAATAATATAAGGAACGCGCGACTGGTCAGTCTTCAGCAAGGGTGAAGTCGAGTTGCTTGCGCTCGAGGTTCGCACGGGCCACCTGGATGCGGATGGGGTCGCCCAACTGGTACTTCGTGTGATGACGGCGCCCCACGATGACGAAGTTCTTCTCGTCGAAGTCGTAGTAGTCGTCGCCGAGGTCACGGATGGGAATCATGCCCTCGCAGTGGGTCTCGTCAATCTGGGCATAGATGCCGTAGGAGGTGAGGCCTGAGATGTGGGCGTCGTAGGTGTTGCCGCTGCAGTGCTCGCAGTACTCCTCGTACTTCTCCTTATTGGCAGAGCGGGCCCCGTTCTGGTATTTCGTCAGCAGACGGTGTACCATCATATCCGGATAACGGCGGATGGGCGAAGTGAAGTGGGTGTAGTAGTCGAAGGCCAGTCCATAATGTCCGATATTATGCACACTGTACTTCGCTTTCATCATCGCGCGGAGGGCGACGGTCTCGATGGCGTTCTGCTCACGGGTGCCCTCGGCATCGGCCATCAGCGCATTGAGCGACTTGGTGATGGCTCCCTTCGTGCCACTGGTCTTCACTTTATAGCCGAACTTCGACACAAACTGACGCAGGTTCTCGAGTTTCTGCGGGTCTGGCTGGTCGTGGACACGATAAGGCAATGTCTTGGCCTTTACACCCTTCTTCACACGACCAATCGATTCGGCGACGGTCTTGTTGGCCAACAGCATGAACTCCTCGATGAGTTTGTTGGCATCCTTCGACACCTTGAAGTAGGCCTTCACGGGCTTACCCGTCTCGTCGATGTCGAAGTGGAGTTCCTCACGGTCGAACTTCACGGAGCCGTTCTTGAAGCGGGCAGCACGGAGTTTCTTGGCAAGGGCATCGAGGGTGATCAACTCATTGGCATATTCACCCTTGTAAGGATTCTTCTTAGTAGCGGGAGGCGCAGGTTCACCT
>ONPM01000120.1 GCA_900319715.1 uncultured Prevotella sp. | reverse complement strand
GCCCTTCTACCCCTCACCCTACTTCTTCAATGCCAAGGTGTGGCAGCAGATGCCCATCGTCAGCATCGAACTCCGCAAGGTGTATCGCCAGTCCGACCCAGCCTTCATCGCCATCCTCGACCGCATCCGCACGAACATGGCCACCTCGGCTGATCTCCAAGCCCTGAACGCAAGAGTAATCACTTCCCCTCCTAAGTTAGGAGGGGTGTCCGAAGGACGGGGTGGTCTGAACACCCTCTCCATCACCCTCGCCACCCGACGCGATATCGTGGACTACATCAACGAGCAGCATCTCTCGGCCCTCGAAGGAGCACCCTCTCTCTTCTTCGGAGCCATCAAGGGCGACTTTCCTGAGACCTCGCTCCCCACGCCGATGGAACTCCAACTGAAGCCTGGTGCACAAGTGATCTTCATCAAGAACGACAAGGACAAGCGCTGGGTGAACGGCACCCTGGGCACCATCGACTACATCGACGAGGAAGCAGGCGTGATTGGCGTCATCAACGAGCAGGCTCAGGAGTTCGATGTCGAGCGCGAGGTGTGGGAGAACATGCGCTACACCTTCAACGAGAAGGAGCAGAAGATCGAGGAGGAACTGCTGGGCACCTACACCCAGTTCCCCATCCGGCTGGCGTGGGCCATCACCGTTCACAAGAGCCAGGGACTGACGTTCTCGCAGGTCAGCATCGACTTCGGGGGAGGCGGTGCCTTCGCTGGCGGACAGACCTACGTGGCCCTCTCCCGTTGCACCTCGCTCGAAGGCATCACCCTCCGCGAGCCCATCCGCCAAAGCGACGTGTTCGTAAGGGCAGAGGTGGTGCAGTTTGCCAGCCGATACAACGACCAGACGCTCATCGCCAAGGCCCTCGAAGAAGGCAGGGCCGACCGCGAATACCGCGATGCCATCCGAGCCTTCGACAGCCTCGACTTCTCCGGCTTCCTCGACCACTTCTTCACCGCCATCCATCTGCGCTACGACATCGAGAAGCCTCACATCCGAAGATACATCCGCACGAAACTCGACATCATCCGCCGCCAGCAACAGCAGATCAGCCAACTCAAGCAGCAGCACGCCTCAGAACTCCAGGCCCTGCAGTCTGAACTCGATGCGAAGCGCGAACTGCTGAAACGTCTGGCCGCCGAATACACCATCATGGGCCGCGAGTGCGAGCGGCCCTCGAACTCTACCCCGATGCCGGTGACGCCCGCCGCCGCCTCAAGAAACTCCAGAAGAAATAATCCGTCCGACACAGAAAAGAATGACAGCACCCCGCCCCTGGGATGACACTGTCATTTGTCATATTTGTCATCGGTAGTTGGCAATGCTTTGGCACTCAGCCTACTTCATAATCATATCAACCAAGTTTGAAAATTCTGAACCATCTATGTCATCATTACCATCTATATCCACCCGCTTTATATCATAAGTCGACTGAAGGGGCTGGTGATTCATATAATTTACTACAGCTACGATATCGGCAGCATTGACTTTATCGTCGCAATTAATATCACCTATAGCAACGATGTGGCCAAATTGGCCCCATCCATTTTCTTCACGATATTCCGTTATAGAGCCAAATGGGACGTAAAGTGTGGCATATCCGACAAAAGAATCACTAAAGACAGTAGATGCAAAACACACCTTCTTTGTCCTACAATAGAAATTCCCCAATTCCCCACATGATGCAAAAGCAAAGTGTCCAATGTAACTCAATCTGTCACCTAAGGATACTGTAGCAAGTGAACTACAATTTTGAAAAGCGGAAGTTCCTATGCTGGTAACACTATTCGGGATGTTAACTGAAGTCAAACCACTGCAATTGTAAAATGCCATTTCTCCAATGGAGGTCACACTATTTGGTATAGAAATGGATGTGAACTGCTCACAATATTCAAACGCCAACCTCCCAATGGAGGTAACCCCTTCTGGAATCACAAGATTCTTAACTTCAACACCATTCAGATATAAATGATGTGCTTGTAAGAGCGGATTATTCTGAAATTGGATACAACACCAGGCTGCCAAGTCAGAAATGTAAACACCTTTCATCTTGCTACAATAAGAAAAAGCAAATTGACCGATAGAAGTTATACTGACAGGAATGGTCACTGAAGACAGACTACAGTAATAGAAAGCATAATCGCCGATTGACGTAACGCCTTCCGGAATGACACAATCAGTGACAGCGTTTCCATCCTGATCTATCAATTTGACAAAGCACCCTAAAGTATTCTTTATCAAGCCCATCACTTTGTTATTACAAAAAGCAGAGATATCTGTAATTATCACAGATAAGTCATTTAGTTTATTACAACCTGAAAAAGCATTTTCGCCAAAAGAAACAATGTCGCCTCCCATCACAGCCGAAGACAGGTTGGTGCAACCAGAAAAGGCCTCACGCTCAATTGTGGTCACACTACCGGGTATTGTGACTGACTTTAAACCGTCGCAATATTGGAAAGTTGATGCGCTTATACTGGTTAAGCCTTTTGGAAGTTCAACTTCAGTCAAGCCCTTACAACCGCGGAAAGAGTTGCTACCAATAAATTCTAAATTGCCGGGGAGATTGATTGCAGATAGGCTACTGCAACCACAGAAAGCACTGCCCCCAATAGATGTTAATCCGTCAGGAAGAATAATTGAAGACAGGTTACTGCAGCCATAGAAAGCAAAAGAAGATATGGAAGTCACACTTGCTGGAATAGTGACTGACTCCAAACTGGTACACCCATAAAAAGCACGATAACTGACCGTTTCGACAGCATTGGGAATTACAATGTCCTTCAGTCCTATACAGCCGTAGAAGGCATTTTCCCCTATGGTGGAAACACTATTGGGAATTGAGACAGACAGCAAACTGCTGCAACCATAGAAGGCCGAGGCAGAAATGGAAGTAATGCCATCGCTGATGACAACAGAATTGAGACTCTTACTCTCATAGAATGCCTCCTGCCTGATAGTTGTAACATTGCACACGACCCCATCATATTCAATTGATGGAGGTATGACAATATCTCCATAATATTTACTCCCATTAGGACATGTCAATTCTGCGACACGGGCTTTTGTAACAATAACGTACCATAAGCCGTTCACTTCTGCTGTTCCTGAGAAAGCATATGATGTCAGCGGCAGCAGGGCGAAGATGAATAGAAAACAGATCTTCTTCATGATCGGAATTGTCTTGAGTTAATAATTCATGTAATGATGTCGGCAAAGATAGGCAATTATTCCGAAACTCGCAAATTATTCGGAGAAAATGTGAACATATCAGTTTTTCTTCGTACCTTTGCAGCAACTATTAATTTTTTAACAAACAACGTATGAAGACATTTAGACTATTAGGTTTGGCCCTCACGGCCATCAGCATCAGCGCCTGCGGAGGAGACGACAACAGTGACTCACCAGAAACACCCGTGGACCCACAGGCTAAGCACGTCACGCGCATTGTGCAAGAAGAGGATGACGGCGACATGACAGAGTACATCTACACTTACGACTCGCAGGGACGCGTTACATCACTGGTGGAACGGGAAACTTATGATAGAAATAGCAGCAGTACCTACACGTACACGTTCACCTATGACGACAACACCATCACCGTCAATAGGGATAACAAGTATATCTACACTTACTCTCTGCTCGATGGACGGATCACCAGCCAAAGGAGAGAATATAAGTATTCATCAGGCACAGAAACCAAAATGACCAGTTACTCATACGACGATCAGGGGCGCCTGAAATCTAAGAACGGGAACAGCGAAACCCTCACATACACCTGGTCGGGAGGTGATCTTACGCAACTTGACCAGACATATCAAGAGAAAGACGGTGACAGGCATTATTGGTATAAGGTAGAATACAACAGTAATGCGGCCCCAGCCAACTATATGGACTTGACCTTTTTCAGCGGCATTGAGTCTGCCCTCGCCATGATGGGCTGCTTCGGGAAAATGCCGACACACCTCGTCAGAGAAATCACACGATTCAAAACTGACGGCGACTACGACATGACCACACTCACTTACCAGATACAGGATGGCCGCCCCGTCAAGATCGACTTTACCGAAGTCAGTCCGGAAAGCAGCCACCTTGACTATGGTAAGTATACCCTTGAGTGGAACTGACGACCGCCATCACGAAATGACAGCACCGTCCCCTGAAATGACACTGTCATTTGTCATATTTGTCATTTTTGTCATCACCCTCGCGTGAGGACGGCCGGAAAACAAATAATCCCCGACGCAGCGAAGCATCGGGGATTGTTGTATCTGTCAGGCCGAAAGAATAGTCAGCCGAAGGCAGATTGCCGTGAATCGATTCTTATTCTTCTGAAGGACCAATGGGGTACCACCAGTTGTCAGGAAGAGCAACGCGCTCCGTCTGCCAGTTAATATACGTGTTCAAGGCAATGATCATTGGGGCTTCACCCTGTTTGGGGAAAGGAACCGTAATGATGACGCCATTGCTCGCCCCACTCTCGACTGCCAAAGAGACATTGTTGCTTGCTGGGCTCCATCCTGTTACTGGGAACTCGGCCAACTTTGCGGTATAATCAGGGTTCTGCGTGTTGTACATGGTCTCCACTTTATAGCCGAGAGCAGCGCCTTCAACACTCTTTGTCCACGTAGTATTGCCAATGGTCAGAGTGAAGTCGAGCGTACCACCCATAGCGCGGATGATGGCTTTCTGACTACCGTTATCTTCCATGACGTCCACCACGACATCGTTGAAGTCGAAATCGTTCTTGGAACCCAGGTCCTCGATGAGATACCTCTTTCCGGTGGGTAAAGGTCTGGGGAGCACAAGGTATATCAGGGTAACGTGCTCATTCTCGTAGATGATGTCGAAGCACCAATAGGTCCTCTCATTGACCGTCACCACCTTGTAATTTTCAATCGTATAAGTGCCAATTACATTTTTCTTGTTATTGAGGATATTGGCCTTCCAAACCGCATTCGTCAGGTCCTTCGTGTTGATGCCTACGCCACTGTTAGAAGGCGCTGTAGCACCGTTATTACTCCACCAGGCCTGATTCTTGATCTGAACAGTGCTGAGTACCTGGTTGCCCCCTTGATACTGGACCTCCAGTTGGACATAGAGATTCTTCAGTTTCTCATTATAGCACCAGCCTGGATACACATTGACACACACATTGGGGTTGAAGGTTGTGGCTTGGGTGTTGTCAAGCGCCCGTTTCACGTCGCCTTTGTCAGCGTGCAGAGTATTTTGAAAAAATTGTGGGTCAGAAATGTCATCATTGACAATGTTGCCAGCGGCACGAGTCTTAGCCGCTCCAGAGAAACTGGTGAAATCCCAGGACTGATTGGGGTCAATCTTTCCATACTTCTGCTCGTAATACGAACGGTACTCTTGTTTCTCGTTCGCCTCCAGACTTGCCTTGTTCTTCTCGATGACATCACCGCCTTTAGAACAACTTACCAACACTGCACCGGCCATCGCTACGAAGGCATACGATGCCATAATAATTCTCTTTGTTTTCATAAAAATACGTCTAGTTGTTAAGATTTTAAAATGATTTATGAATTGATTACGGCTGCAAATTTACCTAAAAATGATGATATATTAGATAAAAACAGCCCGTTTTTTTAGTTAAATATATATAAAATATGAGATAGGTCAATTCTCGGGCACCACGAATGGCGTTCTGGGATGACTATTGGGGGGGGGGGCTGCAGCGCTAGTTTTGTGTGTCTGCAGTGCCTGTTTAGTGTGTCTGCAGTGCCTGTTTAGTGTGTCTGCAATGCCTGTTTAGTGTTGTTCTGATAGGGGTTTACATTTGTAAACGATACCTACTTACAGAGTAAACAGGCATCGGCACGAGGATAAACAGGCATCGGCACGACAGTAAAGTATGGGGTGTAAGGCGGAGGAGGGCGATTTTGTAATCTCGGAGATAGCAAACGGGCGGTTTTAAAAAGTTTGCCAGCGAGGAAGATGACAAATATGACAAATATGACAAATGACAGTGTCATATTCTGGGCGAGGGAAGGATGATGAAAATATGCGAATTATGCCATTATTATATATAATATATATATTATATATAATAATGAATTTAGAACAGAGTTTTCGGCTGAGAGGTGTGGGCGGAAATGACAATTGTCATTTGTCATAATTGTCATTTTTCGCAGAAAAGATGTGGCGATGCGTTTGGCGGATTCAGAAAAAAGCCGTACCTTTGCAGACAGGAACACAAAGGAGCGCATTATGAACAGCAAACTCTTGAAACTTGACGAGCCTTGCAAGGTGATCTACGCCGGAGGCCGCATCGGCAGGCACATCGCGACGCTGCTGACGTGGGAGGATGATCCCGAGGAGACGAGCGCAGAGATCGTGGAGACACGGCAGTATCCCGTGCTAGACCAGGGCGAGGAGTGCCCCGCAGGCACGCTGATGACAACCGACCTGGAGGACTGCCGGGTGGTCTGCAGTTACAATCCCGCGAACGGCATCACGGGCACGAACCTCTATTGGCTGGCGGGCATCATCCAATACGACTTCCAGCAACTGGAGCCCTCGGGGGCCGAGTACATCCTGGAGCGGCTGAAGGTGCTCGGCTGCCAGATCAAACTGCCCGAGGTGGAACTCAAGGATGAGGACGGCACGACGCTGCTCGATGAGAACGGCAAGCCGGAGATGGTGACCAAATACGACTACACGGCCACGCTCTACATCTCGATCACGAAGGGCGACTTTGAGAAGGACCTCTCCAAGCGCGAGTATATCGTGAAGGGCAACCCGCACGAGGGGCTCTACTTCGAGTCGATGGGCACGGCCGACGAGATCTACAGCGACCTGACCTACCAACTCTCCGTCTACAGTCACTATCTGCTGAAGGGCCTCGGAGCCGTGACGTTCGACACCCACGACGCGATGCTGGCCGACGTGCTCAACCGTCTGAATGCCGACCAGGGCATCGAGACCAACTACAGGGATATATTATAATAAGGTACGCACGATGGCAGAGAGAAACGAGATATCGATCCCCCTCGACTACATCGTCGACTACGCCAGATCGCAGTCGACGCAAGCCCGTAGGCAGGCGTTTGTAAACCTGCTGCTGTTCTGGGCAGAGAACGGCGGCGACAAGGAGGCTGCCCTCCGTGCCATCCTCGAGATACAGGGAGGCCAGACGGTCAGCGCCAATTGTATGCCGAAGGAGTTCATGCCTTATTTCCGCTCTGAGACGATAGCCGCCCAACTGATCAAGATTGTCAGGGAGATTGACCGTAAGATATCCGAACGCGAGGAGAACTGGGACTGGGCCCACGTGATGCGCGTAATGATCGACGAGGGGATCATCATGAGGGTCACCCGCAACAAGTTCGACCAACTGATCTGCCAGATGCTGCCCGGCAAGGGTCGCGATAACGTGCGCAAGAGCGGCGACTACAGCATCGTGGACCGTAAGGACCCCTGGACGCAGTGGAGCACCCTGAGCCACCTGAATCCGCAGGAGTATCAGGACCGCACGATCTGCAACATGATCGCCATGGAGTTCCAGCCCGTGCTGCGAAGGAAGATTGTGATTGACTATTAACACGAATTTATCATTAATCAATTCATGAATCATTCATGAACAATTCATGGTAATTCGCGTTAAATGTCCCAACTGCCTTCCGAATCCATTCCGGGAAAAGCCAACAGCGTTCCGACTTTTTCCAATCTTTTTCCAACTTCTTTCCGAAACCCCAAATTGCCCCGAAATGCTCCGTTGGGGCTTGTTTCCGTCATTATTTATTCGTAACTTTGCATTGTCCGAAGTCCGGAATTCGGGCGCAGAGAGAACAATAAACAGAATCAATAATTTACGAAGAAGAAAGGAAAAAAATGATGACACAAAGATTACTTTCCATGGTCTCCAAGACCAAACAGAACAAGTCAAGGGTCTTCGAGGTGAGCCTCAAGACCTATTTCGAAACCACGACCTCGGCCGAGGTGTGCCAACTGATCGGCGAGATCCGCAGCACTGATGACAGCAACCGTCGCCGCCAACTGAAGAGCCAACTGCCCTTCCGCTGTCCGCACTACTTCAAGTTCAGGGACGGCCATCGCTCGCAGGACAGCATCCTCGCTGAGGAGTTCACGTGGCAGACCTGCGTGGATATCGATGACGAGCGGGATGTGAAGACAGCCCTCAGTCGCGCGTACATTCTTAATAATAATGAAGGAGAGTGGCAGGGCAAGTTGCTCCACGCAGAGTATTCGCCCTCGGGCAAACTGCACCTTGACATCCGCATCCCCGTAGGGATGACCATCGAGGAGGCTCAGATAGCCTATTGCAAAGCCCTGGGCGTGGCCTACGACGAGAGTTGTATCTCACCCGAGCGGATGATCTACATCTCCGACTGGACCTCGCAACTCTATACCAGCGACGACTGGTATGCACGGCTCTCCGACGAAGAAGT
>ONPM01000127.1 GCA_900319715.1 uncultured Prevotella sp. | reverse complement strand
TAGACAGCGAGTGTCGGCGTGGAGTCGCCTGCGGAGTAGAGGCAGTACTTGGTGTTGGTCCCCTCCATGCCTGGGATGGCCTTCGGCATGATGCGGTAGGTGCCATCCGTGAGTTGTTCGATGCGCCATAGTTGCTCATCGGCCCCTGTATAGGCGGGAACGGTGGTCACCTCGCAGGCAGCGGTGGCAGCGAGAGCGCGGTCCGTACCCTCGATGGTAATCTTGAAGTAAGGATTGCTCAGATAGCCTCCAGCCTCATTGACAGGTGTGACGGTCCAGCGCTGGTGGGGACGGTACATGTAGTCGCCGATACGAGCGGGGATGTCACCCTCCGGCCAGCCGGCCTTCACCTCTTCCAGTGTCTGGTTGGCGATGGGCTTGGCAGGCTCCTGCATCTGGTTGCGGTTGAACCAGCCCTGACGCTGCTGCTGCATGCGGACGAAGTCGACAGCGAGTTCGAGGGCATAGCCGCGACGCTCAGACTCGATAGAGAAGTTGCCACCCTTGAAGTTGTCGCCAGCCACGGGCCAGCCGTTCTTCCATACCAGCGGACGGATGGCGAGGGTGGAGCGGCCACTGAGTTCGAAGTCGGCCTCCCAGTGGAACGACATCACCTCGACGCCCTCGTCGACGATGAAACGTCCGAAGTGTCCGGCACCGCAGGCACGCTTCTCGGCAGAGATGACCATCTTGCCGCCACCATGGAACATGTCGCGGCCTACGTTGTCGAGGTAGGGACCTTCGACGCTCTTGGAACGTCCCACGACGATGTTATAGGTAGAGTTGACGCCGTCGCAGCAGGTGCCGTGGGTGCCCAGCAGATAGTACCAGCCGTCGCGGTACATGAGGTCGGAGGCCTCACAGTCGATGGCGATATCCTTCTCCTTGTTTCCCTTCACGCGGAAGCCCGTCTTCGGATCGAGTTCGATGAGACGGATGGTGCCGAAGTAGGTACCGTAGGATACCCACAGACGGCCTGTCGTGGGATCGAGCAGCAGGCCCGGGTCGATGGCGTCCTGATCCTCCATACCGTCGGAGTAGCATACTTCGACGGCCTCAGACCACTTGAAGTCGGGCGACTTCGGGTCGAGGGTCTTGTTCCACATGGTGAGGATACGGCCTGCGTGACCACCTCCAAGACCACCACCTGTGGCACCATAGATACAGAGGTAACGATCGCCGATCTTCAGCACGTCGGGGGCAGCGCCACCGCCTGGACGGTCAGCACCGCTGTTCCAACTCCAGCCGTCCTCTGAGATCAGTCCTCCGCCGCCAGTGCCGAATGTATAGTATTTGCCTTCGCACTCAGCGAGTGTCGAGGGATCATGGATATAGGGTGCGCCAATCTGCGCGTTGGCGGCTGTAGCCAATGTCAATGCCGCCAGAATACTATGTAGTCTTTTCATAATGCTTATTGTGCTTTGATTGAATAGTTCTTAACAGGGTTACCTTTCTCGTCGAGGAAGCGGACACAGAAGTCGCTCATGCCCGGGCCGTTGATGACGGCACCGCGCAGGATGTTACGTCCCTTCTTGAGGGTGAGGCGAGGCGACATGGCATCGTCCTTCACCATACGGCGGTCGCCAGAGAGCAGCAGAGCCTCCTCGCCGTTGAGCCACCACATCGAGGCGGAGTTGGAACCTACGGCCAGACGGACGTTCTCGATATCCTCGTGAAGAGGACGCCATAGACCTGCTGACCCCACTTCTCTGCGAAGCGGAAGAGTTTCACGTTGTAGTTCTCGCTGTCGAGGGCGTGCCAGGTGAGTGTCTGCTTCACGGTGGTGACCTTTGGCTCAGCGGGGGCCTGCTGCATGCCACGACCGAAGCCGGGAGCCACCTCTGTCTTCTTGTACACAGCCTTCACCTTCTGGCCGTCCTTCGGCACGATGGTCTGCTGGCCCTTGAAATATTCTGTAGCGAAGTTCTCGCGCAGATAACTGTCTGTGAAAACGGTGTTGCCACTGTTGGGCTTGTCGAGGGGCTCGAGGATGAGCCAGCGACGGATGAAGCCGTCGGCATCAGGCTGTGCGGGCTGGGCATTGGCAGCCACTGGTGTGAAGTACTTGGGACGGTTCTTGAACTGTATCCAGTCTAAGCGGTATTCGTGAGCCACTGGTTGCTGAAGTCACGACGGAACATGGCAGGAGCCCCGGCAGGAGACTCGGGCTTCACGGTCATATCGATCTTGGCAAGGACCTTGCCGGTAGCACTCTTCTCACGGATAGAGAACGAGGTGTTCTCGGCGGCCTTGGAGGAAATCACCAGATAGCCATCAGTGAGGCTGCTGAAATCAACGTCATTATACTTCAGCCAGCCTTTAGCGGGAATTGTGGCCTGATAACTGCGGAAGGTGTTGACGGTATCGATGAGCGCATAAGTCACACCCTCGCTGGCGCTGCTGTAACGGTCGATCTCAATCTTCTCGGTAGCCTGGTTGATACCTACGCCGCGCAGGGTGGGCTTCACCTCCTGGATGGTGCCGTCGGGATTGAAATAGAGTTTCTCGATACAGACAGAACGGCGTTTGTCGTCGCTGGGCGAGAACCAGTTGCGGTGATAGAACAGATACCACTGACCTTTGTAGTTGACGATGCTGTGGTGATTGGTCCAGCAGCCGTTGTCGTGCTCGGCCATGATCAGGCCCTTGTACTCGTAGGGGCCCATTGGGTTCTTACTCATGGCATAGCCAAGGACTTCGGTATTTTCACGGACATACGGATAGGTGAGGTAGTAGTTGCCGTTATACTCGAAGGCAAACGGTCCTTCAGCCTGACGATTGGGCAGGTCCTTGAGACAGTTCACACCCATCATCTCGAACTCTCGCTCACCCCACTTTACTTTCTCCTTTGGAGTGTCGTCGGCCAGTTCCTTCATGTTGGGCTTGAGTTTGGCACAGCGTCCTGCACCCCAGAAGATGTAGGCGTTGCCGTCAGATGCCTGAAGCACACAGGGGTCGATGCCGTTAATGCCTTTGATAGGCTCTGGCTCAGGGATGAACGGCCCCTCAGGTCTGTCTGCGATAGCCACGCCGACACCAAAGCCGCGCATGGCTCCTTGGGGGGCAGAGGGGAAGTAGAAATAGTACTTGCCGTTGCGCTCAATGCAGTCGGGTGCCCACATCGAATAGGAGTCAGGGCGCACCCAGGGTACTTTGTTCTGGGTGACGATCACACCGTGGTCTGTCCAGTCGGTGAGATTCTCGGATGAGAACACATGGTAGTCCTCCATGCAGAACCAGTCCTGCCGTTGTCCGACGGGGGGCTTGATGTCGTGCGAGGGGTAGAGGTACACCTTATTATTAAACACACGTGCAGTGGGGTCAGCCGTGAATTGGTCACGGATGACAGGGTTCTGTGCCGACACGAGCAGTGGCACACCCAAGAGTAATGAAATTAAGTTCCTTTTCATCATATAATGAAGTTATCTAAAAAGATTTTAAGTTTTTGAACTGCAAATATAACTTTTTCCTCACAATTCTCCAAACGAATTTGCTGTTTGAGGTCACGAATGTAACATTTCGTAAAGTATCTGTTATAAAATGATAAGGCTGCAAAGGAACAACTATGCAGAATTATTCGTAACTTTGTACCCAAAAAGTAGAAACATTAAAAACATAAGACTTATGAAAAGACTATTGACGAGTTTATTAGTGAAGAACGACCAGGCCAAGGAGGTGCTGGTCGATGTGCAGTTCGCAGGTCGCAACGCCATGCAGCGCGACGCCCAGACGGGACTGTGGACCGTCACCCTGGGTCCTGCCGCTCCTGACATGTACCCCTACTGCTTCATCGTCGACGGTGTGAGCGTGATGGACCCCGAGAATCCCCTGTACTTCCCCAACGAGGGTTTCAAGAACAGCCTGTTGGAGATTCCTGCCAGCAAGGGCAGTCTGGCGCACGACATCAAGAACGTGCCCCACGGACAGATAGAATATATCCATTACTACTCGAAGAACCTGGGTGCCACCAATCAGGCCATCGTCTATCTGCCTCCAAAGTACAAGGAGAACAAGGATAAGAAATACCCCGTGTTCTACTGCATCAGCGGAACGACGGATACAGAAGAGGTGTATTATAAGGTAGGCCGCGTGAACTATATCCTCGACAACCTCCTGGCAGAGGGGAAGGCAGAGGAGATGATCGTGGTGCTGCCCTACGGCAATCCCTATAAGTTGCTGCCCGCACCTCCCGCCAGTGCTGGTGTCCCGCAGACCATGTTCGGCAAGGACATCTTCAGCCTCGACCTCACCAACGACCTGATGCCCTATATCGAGCAGCACTACCGCACGATCAACGATGCCGACCATCGCGCCATCGGAGGATTCTCACGAGGAGGCAACCAGGCTCTGGCCAATGGTCTGACCAATCTCGACAAGTTCGCCTATCTGTGCAGTTACAGTTCGTTCACCTCCACGACCCTGCCCCATGTCTATGACAACGCCCAGGAGACGAACAGCAAGATCCGCCTGTTCTGGCTGGGTGTGGGTACCGACGATTTCCTCTTCGGCAACGCCCGCGACTATATGGAGTTCCTCGACAAGCACGGCATCCGCAGCGTGAAGGAGTACACCCACGACAAGTTCGGCCACACATGGATGAACGCGAAATACTTCCTCTCGAAGACCCTGCCTCTGCTTTTCAGGCCGGAGGCCGCTGAGGAGGCGATGAAGAACGGTCAGCCGGCCCTCGCCGCCACAGGCAAGGAACCGCAGTTCACCGCAGGTGTGATGGCCCGTCTCTTCCCGCGTCCCATCCTTTCACCGGAATATAAGTACGACAGCGTGATCTTCCGTATGAAGGCCCCTGATGCCAAGGAGGTGAAGTTGGCTGGCGAAATCTTTGGCAAACCCATCACCATGGAGCGCGACAGCGACGGTGTGTGGAGTGCAGAGGTCGACGAGCATATCTATGAGGCCTTTACCTACTTCTTCCTCGTGGACGGCACACCTGTGGCTGATCCTCAGAACATGTATCTCGCCCCCTCGAAAGGTTTCAAACCCAGCATCTGCAACAATCCCGCCGCCACCTTTAATTATATGAACATGGGCGAGATGGAGCATGGGGTGGTGAGTTACGACCTCAACGACAACCGTGCCTGCTATATGCCTGCTGGCGGTGAGCCGCAGTTCTGCATCCGCCTCATCCCTGGCAAGGATGACACGGTGGAGAGTTGGTTCAAGATCGGCGGTGCCGACGTGATGGCCGATAAGTTTATCGCCGCCAAGAAACTCCCGCCATTCTGCATCTGTTCCTCCGCCTCCGATGTAATCACCTGTAAACAGTCAACAGTAAACTGTCAACAAACCTTCACCCTCAAGGCCGACGACTATCCCAACTGGCCTGAGCGCCGTCACGCTCTCGAGTCCATTCTCGATTCGCTGATGCTCCAGGCCGCTGCGAAAGGTGAGATCAGCATGAACCTCCCCCTCTTCCAGACGAAATACACCGCCGACCCCTCACCGCTCGTGGTGGGCGACCGCCTGTTCCTCTTTACCTCACACGATGCCTCTCCCGAGGATATCCCTGATGTGAACGAGAAGAGTTCGGCGGGCTTCTTCATGTACGACTGGCTGTTGTGGTCGACGACGGACATGGTGAACTGGACGGAGCATGGTGCCGTGGCCTCGCTGAAGGACTTCTCCTGGCGCTCTCGTGAGAACGGTGGCTGGGCCATCCAGACCGTAGAGCGCAACGGCAAGTACTATCTCTATGCACCACTCCACGGCCACGGCATTGGCGTGCTGGTGGCCGACTCGCCCTACGGCCCTTTTCATGATCCCCTCGGTAAGCCGTTGGTGTGGGATCAGAGCAACTGGTTCGACATCGACCCATCCGTCTATACTGACGACGACGGACAGGCTTGGCTCTACTGGGGAAATCCTCACACGTTCTATGCTCCTCTCAACGAGGATATGATTTCATTAAAGGGCGAGGTGACCAAGTTGCCGCATATCAAGCACTACCAGGAAGGCCCGTGGTTTTATAAGCGCAATGGACACTACTACTGCGCCTTCGCCAGCACCTGCTGTCCAGAGGCCCTCGGCTATGCCATGAGCGACTCGCCTACAGGACCCTGGGAGTGGAAGAACTACATCATGCGCCCCACACTCCGCGACCGTGGCAATCACCCTGGCATCTGCGACTTCAAGGGCCACTCTTATATCTTCGGCCAGAACTACGACCTCATGCATCTCGACACCTTCACTCACCACGAGCGCCGCTCCGTCTCTGCCGCTGAGATTACCTACAATGCCGACGGCACCATCAACGAGGTGCCCTACTGGCTGGATCAGGAGCCTGTGAAACAACTCTGCTGGCTCAACCCCTACCAGCGTGTCGAGGCTGAGACGATGGCCTGGGGATATGGCCTGAAGTCAGCCAAGATGGGCATCCCCAACACGGGTGTCGTGGCAGACATGCCTACGTCGACGGGAAAGAAGAATATGTATATCTTCGACATCAACGACGGTGAACTGATCAAACTCCGTGGTGTGGACTTTGGCAGGGGAGCCTCCCGCTTCAGCATCTCCGCAGCGGGCACTGGCGCTTGTACCGTCACCCTCAGACTCGACAGCCAGAACGGTCCTGTCATTGGACAGACACTCATCTCCAGGACTGGCTCTGTTGACAGTTATCGTACCTTCAACACGAAGGTGAGCAATGCTTCTGGTGTACATGACCTCTATCTGTGTTTCAGCAACACCTCTGGTGACGTACGTCTCGACTGGTGGCAGTTTAAGTAACGGTTTACAGTTTACGGTTTACAGTTTACAGATGATTACATCTACAATCAGAGAGTGGCTTTGCCAAGTATTCAACTGTAAACTGCACATAATAATATAAGCAATAAAAAATGAAACTGAAGGGATTTCTTATGAGCGTAACAACGTTATTGGCAGGCTGCAACACCGCCGTGGATATCGAGCAGCAGGTGGATGAACTCTACGGCAAGATGTCGCAGGAAGAGCGCATCGCCCAACTGAAGAGCATGTATATGGACGACCTCTTCAGCGACGAGGGACAGTTGGATACTGCCAAATGCCGCGAACTGATTCCCTATGGTATTGGCCACTTCTCGCAGTTCTGTATGCAACAGCCCCGCGACCCCAACGTGCTGCGCGACCGTGCTGCCTCCATCCAGGACTGGCTCATCCACAATACCCCTAACGGCATCCCCGCCCTTCTGCATGAGGAGGTGCTCTCTGGTGTCAACACCAAAGGATCCACCATCTATCCCCAACAGATAGGTCAGGCCTGTTCATTCAATACGGAACTGGCAGAACTGAAGACGCTACAGACGAGTACGGCTCTTCGCAAGATGGGCGGCATACTCGCCCTCTCACCGATGGTCGACGTGTGTCGTAACCCCTCCTTCAACCGTCTGGAAGAGTCCTATGGCGAAGACGGCTATCTGTCGGCAGCCATGGGCGTAGCCTTTGTGAAGGGTCTGCAACAGGGTAACCTGAAGAAAGGTGTCGGCGCCTGTTCGAAGCACTACCTCGGCTATGGTGGCGGTGGTGATGCCGACGAGAAGGAACTGATGGAGGAGATCCTGTTGCCCCACGAGGCGATGATCCGTCAGGCAGGCAGTAAGTGTGTGATGCCTGGCTATCATGCCGTTCACGGAACGAAGTGCGTGGCCAACGGTGAGATTCTCAACGAGATTCTCCGTGGCTATCTTGGGTTCGACGGCATGGTTGTGAGCGACTATACCGCCATCGACCAGTTGCCTGACCTGGAGACACCCGTGCAGAAGGCTGCTGCCGCTATCAATGGCGGCAATGACGTCGACTTCCCCTTTGGAGCCAACTATCAGCATCTGCAGCAGGCTATCGACGAGGGGCTGGTGAAACCCGAAACCTTTGAACGTGCCGTGAAGAACGTGCTGCGCCACAAGTTCCGTGCCGGACTTTTCGACAGCGATGCCTATCTGTATTCTAAGGAAGATATCCAACTCGACACCCCTGCCGAGCGCCAGACGGCCTACGACATCGCCGCTCAGTCCGTCGTGTTGCTTGAGAACAACGGCATCCTCCCGCTTTTTGGGGGGTACGGGAGTACGGAGGCCCCCGAAACCAAGACGGTGTTGCTGACCGGTCCCAATGCCAACTCCATCTGGGCCATGTGCGGCGACTATACCTACCCCGCCATGTCCTACTTCTGGAAGAAGATGGAGGATACCCCCAGCGAGCCACATATCGTCAAATTGTTAGAGGGAATGACAGCCAGCAAGCCCGAGGGTGTGAGCCTCATGTACTCAAGAGGTTGCGACTGGACGGAAGACATCGAGACGAAGTTCAGCGAACTCGGCGACGAGCGTGCCTGGGAATACGATATCCTGCACCGTAAGGTGGATGCCGGCGAGAAAGCCGACAAGGCCGAGGCCCTCGCCATGGCCAAGGAGGCTGATGTCATCATCGCCGCCATGGGCGAGAACGTGATGCTCTGTGGTGAGAACCGTGACCGTCAGGGGCTCCGTCTGCCAGGCCGTCAGGAACAATATGTCGAGGAACTCATCCAGACAGGCAAGCCCGTCGTGCTCGTCGTGTTCGGAGGGCGTGCGCAGGTCATCTCAGGCCTTGCTGAGCGCTGCGCTGCTGTCATCCAGGCCTGGTATCCAGGTGAGGAAGGCGGGCGTGCAGTGGCCGATATCCTCTATGGCAAGATATCGCCTTCAGCCAAACTCTCCGTCTCCTATCCCAGCACCGAACTCAACGAGCCTCTTTGCTATAATTCCCTGCCCCTGGACCCATCCCTGACCTCCAACCTCCAACCTCAGGCCTCTAAAGTCCAATGGCCCTTTGGCTACGGCTTGAGTTACGCCACCTTCGACTATCAGAACCTGCAGGCATCCAGCGAGGCTCAGACCTCCGACGACTTCGTGGAACTGACCTTCCAGGTGAAGAACACGGGCAGCATGGCCGCTGACGAGATTGCGCAGGTCTACCTCTCTCCCAAGGACAACACCCTGCAGATACGTCCCCTTCAACTGCAAGGCTTCGCCCGCATCACGCTGGAGCCAGGACAGACGAAGACCGTCACCACGCGCCTCTTCACCGATCAGTTTGGCTTCTACAGCCATAAGGGTGGTGTTCGCCAGTGGAACATCGAGCCTGGCACATACATCGTCAAGGTGGGTGCTTCCTCTGCCGACATCCGTCTGCAGCAGGAGGTCATTCTCCGCGGTGCCCCCGCCACCAAGCCATTGCGCGATCATTATTTCTCGGAAAGTATCGTATCGCAGTAATTGGGTAGGAGCACGGTGGCGCGGTGGTGCGGGGGACAGCCTCTCCCGAGGCTGAAGGCGCGAGATTACTCCGGAGGCGGATAGTCTGCGCTTAAAGTATCTTCTTCCCCTCCTGAGTCAGGAGGGGTGCCCGTATGGGCGGGGTGGTCTGAACGTGGCTTAATGATTGGCGCCTTTTCATTTTGCCTCTTTCATTCCTCTCTCTCGGCTTCTGTCCCTTTCCGCCTACAAAATTACAACCTTTTTCCAACTCACTTCATCCCAACTCATCTTAACTCATCCCAATTCATCCATAATCATCCAAACTAATCTTTTTGCAAGTTGCAAAGTTGCAAGTTGCAAGGTTGCAAATGGATAATCAAAATAGTACGCACAGCACTCCTGACCCCGTGTGCTTTAGCAATTGTGCATTTGTGCAATTGTGCAATTGTGCAATTTGAAAATCAAAAATGTATTCATTTAAATATATTATTATATTAATATTATTATATATTATAATATATAATAATA
>ONPM01000141.1 GCA_900319715.1 uncultured Prevotella sp. | reverse complement strand
GCGGCACATCACGATCATGGCACTACGGCCCTCAAAAGGCTCACTGCTCTCGGCGACGACTCGGTAATCATAGAAGCCCACTTCGCCTTGGTAACGGAATCCCCATACACCCGTGTTCTCAGCCGTGAACCGCAGGGTGTCCTCTGGCTCGATAGTCAGTTTGACATGGTCGGGCAGGGGAGAGACTCCCTGAGCCACGAACATATAGTTGAAGCCGTCGGCATCGTCATAGCCTTTCACGAGGTTCGTCACGGAATAACTGGTGGTATAGGTGCGCTCGCCGCTCTCGCCAAGACCCCAACAGAGTTCATAGCCGTTGTGCTTGCTGACGATACCGCACTTACCCTCTTTCCAGTCGCGGCTGCGGTCGATATCCCATGCCCCTGTGTTGGTAAACGCGCGCCCTGTCTCGTCGCTGACGGTGAGGTCGCTGATATCACTGCCGTTCAGGTTGCCGATGACAATATAGCATTCCGTCCCCTCTGAGTCGATGGTCATCTGCCTGGTCTCAGTGAGAGGACGGGCTGTTAAAGGTGAAAAGGTGAAAAGGTGAAAGAGTAAAAAAACAAATACCCTTATCAACCCTTCACCTTTTAACCTTTTCATTATTTTACCTTTTAACTTTTTCACTTTTTAAACGCTTCATCGAGATTGGGATAACTCTTTTTCTGTTCCTCATCCACTTTCAGATAGTCCTTTTGGTCAAAGTGCAGCATGGAGGCGACGATCGACGACGGCCACTGGCGCACCATGCGATTCATCTTCGTAGCGGTGTCATTATAGACCATACGCGACATGCGTACATGCTCTTCATACTGCTTCATGCCTTCTTGGGCTTCCTTATAGAGGTCGCTGGCTTTCAGTTCGGGATAGCGCTCGAAGACCACGTTCAGTCGTCCCATCATCTGGGTGAGCAGGCTGGCCTGTTCGTTGATGGCTGCGGGGGTGTTGGGCGTTGCACCACTGTTGCCGCCACGGGCCTGTACGGTCTGGATGATGGTCTCCGACTCATGCTTGGCATACTGCGCTGCCGTCTTTGCCAGTGCTATGACCGCATCGAAGCGGGAGTTGAGTTGAACCTCTATCTGGCTCAGGGCATTCTTACACAATTCATCGAGGTTCACCAGCGAGCGCTGGGTAGAGATGAAATAACCAATGACGATAACCGCCAAGACAATAATGATAATCAGTGTAGTACTCATAATTTTAATGAATTTGGTTTCTTTGGGTACAAAGGTACGAAAATAAATGAGAACATACAATTGAATAAGGAGAAAAATGACAGGCAGATTAAATTATTCGTCATTTTATGTTTTTTTTAGATTTAAAATCATCTATCGTATGAGGAAATTTTGTACCTTTGCAACCGATTCGGGTTTTCCAAAACGGACAACTTTTCAAAAGTCCAAGAGGAAAAAGTTTCCCAAAACGGACAACTCCCGTTGGCAAAAGTGGCATAAACATTAACAAACAATACAATGGAAATTAAAAACTTTACCATCACAAAGCGAGACGGGTCGCAGGCCCAGTTTTCTTTAGACAAGATCATGAATGCTATCGTCAAGGCATTCGACAGTGTGAAAGAACCCGCCGATCTGGGAACCATTTCCAAGATCCTCAGCCATCTGGACATCCACGACGACATCACGGTGGAGAATATCCAGAACCAGGTGGAGGAAGCCCTGATGCAGGAAGGCTTCTACCATGTGGCCAAATCGTTTATCCTCTATCGTCAGACACACAGCGAGGATCGTGACACGCTGGAGAAGATGATGTTCCTCTCAGAGTACACAGAGTCGGTGAATGCCGCCACGGGTTCGAAGTACGATGCCAACGCCAATGTGGAGCATAAGAACATCGCCACGCTGATCGGTGAGTTGCCCAAGTCAAACTTTATCCGCCTGAACCGCCGTCTGCTCACTGACCGTATCAAAAAGATGTACGGCAAGGAACTGGCTGATGAATATATTGACAAGTTGACCCACCATTTTATATATAAGAATGATGAGACGTCTTTGGCCAACTATTGTGCGTCTATCACGATGTACCCCTGGCTCATCGGCGGAACGACCAGCATCGGCGGTAACTCCACGGCTCCAACGAACCTGAAGTCGTTTGCCGGAGGCTTCGTGAACATGGTGTTCATGGTCAGTTCGATGCTCAGCGGCGCCTGTGCCACACCCGAGTTCCTGATGTACATGAACTACTTCATCGGCAAGGAGTATGGCCTGGACTATTGGAAGCGTGCCAACGAGCAGGCCGACCTCTCGCTGAAGAAGCGCACCATCGACAAGGTGATCACCGACTACTTCGAGCAGATCGTCTACACGCTGAACCAGCCGACGGGTGCCCGCAACTATCAGGCCGTGTTCTGGAACATCGCTTACTACGACAAGTACTACTTCGAGTCGATCTTCGGCGACTTCTACTTCCCCGACGGCTCCAAGCCTGACTGGGAGGGACTCTCCTGGCTGCAGAAGCGCTTCATGAAGTGGTTCAACAAGGAGCGTACGAAGACCCTGCTCACCTTCCCCGTGGAGACGATGGCGCTGCTGACCGACGAGAACGGCGACTGCAAGGATCCCGAGTGGGGCGACTTCACCGCCGAGATGTACAGCGAGGGACACTCGTTCTTCACCTATATGAGCAACAACGCCGACTCGCTGAGTTCCTGCTGCCGTCTGCGCAACGAGATCACCGACAACGGCTTCTCCTATACGCTCGGTGCCGGTGGCGTCAGCACAGGTTCGAAGAGCGTGCTCACCATCAACCTGAACCGCTGCATTCAGTTCGCCGTGAACCACGAGTTGAACTATCTCGATTATCTGGGCAGTATCATCGACCTCTGCCACAAGGTGCAGTTGGCTTACAACGAGAATCTGAAGGAACTGCAGGAGCGCGGTATGCTGCCCCTGTTCGATGCCGGCTACATCAACATCGGCCGCCAGTACCTCACCATCGGCATCAACGGTCTGGTGGAGGCTGCCGAGTTCATGGGTCTGAAGATCACGCCTAACGACGACTACCTGCACTTCGTACAGGGCATCCTCGGACTGATTGAGCAGTATAACAAGAAGTACCGCTCGAAGGACGTGATGTTCAACTGCGAGATGATCCCTGCCGAGAATGTCGGTGTGAAGCATGCCAAGTGGGACCGTGAGGACGGCTACTTCGTGCCTCGCGACTGCTACAACTCCTATTTCTATGTGGTGGAGGACAATTCGCTGACGATCCTCGATAAGTTCAAGTTGCACGGAGCACCTTACATCGAGCACCTCACTGGCGGCTCCGCCCTCCACATGAATCTCGAGGAGCATCTCTCGAAGGAGCAGTATGCCCATCTGCTGAAGGTGGCTGCCAAGGAGGGCTGCAACTACTTCACCTTCAACATCCCCAACACCGTCTGCAACGACTGCGGCCATATCGACAAGCGCTACCTGAAGGAGTGCCCGCACTGCCATTCGAAGAACGTGGACTACATGACCCGCATCATCGGCTACCTGAAGCGCGTCTCGAACTTCTCGCAGGCCCGTCAGGAAGAGGCTGCACGTCGTTACTACGCCATGGCAGACTAAGCGATGCTGAAGTACGTCAACTCTGACATCGTATTCCAGGAGATACCCGACGAAGTGACACTGGCAATTAACATCTCTAATTGCCCGTGTCACTGTCCCGGGTGTCATAGCCATTACCTCTGGGAGGACATCGGCCTGCCGCTCAACCCCGAAGCCATCGACAACTTCGTCCAGAAATTCGGCTCCAACCTCACCTGTATCGCCTTCATGGGCGGCGATGGGGATCCGAAGGGGGTCAATCTGCTGGCGCAGTATGTCCACGAGGAGTATCCGCAGTTCAAGGTGGCGTGGTACAGCGGACGGACCGTCATCTCGCCCCTCATCACTAAAAACGATTTCGACTATATAAAGATCGGGCCTTATATCAAGCACTTAGGCCCTCTGAAGAAGCCCACCACCAACCAGCGCCTCTACCGCCAGAACGACCAAGGTGAGTTCGAGGACATCACCTCCCGCTTCTGGAGGCAGGCCTGATAGTCTGGCCTGAAGAGCCATCAGGCTTCAGACTGGTGTCGCTGGTCTCTTCGAGGTGTTCCGATGCCTTTGTCATGTCCCATGTGCAGACCTGATACCTGATTCAGGTATCAGGTCTTGGCCGAAAGAACAGGTTCCCGTTTATAGTCTGTTCTTCTCGTCATTACCAGCACCAGAGCCCTTATACTTCGAGCGAGAGACGTTGAAGTTGTAACTCAGTGTCAGTCCCACACATTGCGTATAGGTGTACACGTCCTGGTCAGTCAGGCCGATGGCGTAGTAAGTGGTCATCTTGGTCTTGGACGTACGGAAGATGTCGTTGGCATAAAGCGTACACGACAGCCGCTCATTAAAGAATGACTTCTGTAGTCGGGCATTTACCGTAAAATTGCTGCCGCGATACATGAATGCCCAGTGGTTGCTGCCTGAATAGTTAGCATGTACCAATGCCTTCATTGTAGGGTTGATGACGAACCAGTTCTTCAGGTCGAACGAGAATTCGGGCTTGTCCAGTTTCTTCGGTGCACCGTATGACTCAGCATCGAACATCTGCTGATAGTAGTGCAGCGTGAGGTTGGGCTGCCAGAAGCCAAACTTTGGCGAGGCGACGAGGGTGGCATAGACGCGATCCTGATGGTCGATGTTGACGGGCTGGAAGATGGCTATCTCCTTCTCCTCGTCATACACTCTGCCGATATGGGTGAAGAGGTCGTTCTCTCGGGTAAAGCCAGCGACGAAGGTCAGCCACGAGTAGGTCAGATTAAGATCGATGCTCTGGCGTACCGACGGGCGCAACAGCGGATTACCGCCCTCATAGAACATGCGGCTGTCGTAGACAATCATAGATTCCAGCATGCGGTAGGGTGGACGAGTGATGCGCTTGCTATAGTTCAACTGGGCGCTCCACTTGTCCTTCTGCCACGCTACCGACAGATTAGGGAACCAGTCGTTATACGTGCGGCTGGGCTCTTGCTGCCATTCGCCAAACG
>ONPM01000181.1 GCA_900319715.1 uncultured Prevotella sp. | reverse complement strand
AAGGACACAAAAGTTCTTTCAATGGAAGAGTTGGAGAATGTAGCCGGTGGTGGTAAGAAGACCCCTCCTCCATTCAAAGAAAAGTAAGTTTCGAACATCAAAAACGATAAAAAGCGTTCTGGGAAAAATCCAGAACGCTTCTTTCTTGTGGATCAATTGATGATGGGACTACCACGTCATGTTCCTTTCTTCTTTCTGACAACTTCCCAATGACCTGTTTTGTCAGAGCCTATGCGGCGGATGAGCTCACGGTTTTGGAGGGTTTTGATGGTACGGGCAATAGTAGGACGAGAGAGGTTACACTGTGCAGCTAACTTCTCGTAAGAGTAATCGGGATATGAACTTATCGCATCCAAGACGGTCTGCTCAGTCTTTGAGAGCTGGGGCGCCCCCACTTTTACAGTATCATTTACAGTATCATTTACAGTATCATCGTCTTCCCGCATCAGCCTGAGCAGGTCGAATTGGGTGGCTATCACACGGTCGGCAATAAAGTCAACAAAGACCTCTGGACGAGTATGAGCAGCCTCTAACGAATAGATGTATTCATGACGCAGAACGGCAGGAATAATAGCAATGGTAAACCCGTTACGCAATAAAGCGAGATTCATCAGAAGACGCGCCACACGACCGTTGCCATCCACAAAGGGATGGATAAACACGAAACGCTGATGCAGGGTGGCTGCCAGTTCTACAGGGTGCAGTCTCTTCTCGTTCTCGTTATACCATTTCACGAGTTTCTGCGTTTCAGCAGGAATCTTAGACACTGCCGATACCGCATAACGGCTGCCACTGATATACACTTTTACGTCACGGTATTTTCCGGCCTTTTCGGCATCTATCTGCTGATAGAACAGGCGATGAAGAGCCAGGATGTCCTCTTCTGCAAGACCTTCCTTTTCGGTAATCTTGTAGATATAGTCGTAGGCCTTAGCATGTCCTACTGCCTCGTAATGGTCGCGCAGGGGCTTACCCTCAATTGTCAGTCCGTCCTCAATGACAACCTTGGTTTCTGACTCTGTCAGACTGTTGCCTTCAAGGGCATTACTCGTATAGGTCAGTCCAACACGATAGTATTCACGCAACGACTTCAGCGTTTCGGGCGGCAGAGGTCTGTATGCTGACAGCAAACGGTTGTTCTCGTCGGCTTTCTTGAACTTATCTGTTATTTCACTCATACACTCCCCTCCTTCACGTTAAATCCGATCCCAGCGAGTTTCTCGCGGATGCCACCAAACATCTCCTGAGCAATGTTATCAGGATTGATATACATACTATCAGCAGCCCACTCATTGTTAAGCAATTGAATGGTGGTCGTGGTTTTGCCAGATCCATTTGGGCCCGCAACTACACATAGAGTAGGACGGCGGTTAGTCATCAAGTATCTTCTTTCGTTGAGAACGTCTGGCTTTGATGATGCGGACTACTTCCGAAAAGCGTCTTTGTTTCTCCGCTTCTGCCTTGGCACTTGATTCTTTTGCAGCCTTAGCCACATCTTCCATCAGGGCCTGCAACATTTCGTCAGTAGGCTCTTCCATAGAAGTCAGACGATATTTCTTTTGTACCTCTGTCATATTGATATGTATTTGGGTGCAAAGATACAAATAAGCGAGGAAAAAAACAAGAAAAACATGAGTTTTTTCGAGCGAGAGTATCACAGCAGGGACTGTCCCTTGTGTGCGACAGATTCTGAGGGCGTTTTTCTTATTTGTCGCCTGTGGGGGCGGTTGTCGCTACAAGTGAGAGAAGAATTCGGGAAATTTCTTGGAATCGGAAGAAAACCGCAGTAACTTTGCATCAGATTTAAGATTCATACATAATTAGTTAGAGTTAATTGTTTTTCATTTGAAATGCTTTTTGGTTATTAGTTAGTAATGTGCATTGGGCTTGCAGGGATGCAAGCCCAATGTGCGTTTAATGAGATTTAAGCGCACAGGACTCCTGTCACCCTGTGAGTGAGGCATCATCTTTGTGGTCTCCAGTCGTTCAATGATCCTGGCCAACCTCTCCTCATTCTCTTTCGCCGGAGCAACATCCTGCGTGTAACAATAAGCGCGGCACTCTTGATGGGGTGTCGCGCTTTTGTTATTTAAGAATACCAAATAGATGGAAGCTGTTTGGGGGTACTTGACTCTGTCAACTTAGTGTTGACCTTCATGTTCTCGTTTTTAAATTGGTCCTTAGTATACATAAGCATGTCCTCCCTTGAATTATAGTTATCATATCTGGTTGTCGCAAATATAATGAAAATTCTGACAAATTGTTCACTTTGACCCTGTTTTTTATAGCACATTAACATTTCGGTGCATTTTTATGCATTTGCATTCGGAAAATATTCACAGAGAAAAAGTATCTGCCTCAGAGTGAAACACTTGATTATTATCAATTCGACACGAAATAAATTGCACAAAAAGAGCAAAGTGTGCACAAAACGAGCGATTTTGTGACATAGCCGTGGGCATAGCCGTGGGGACCTGAGTCATAGCAGCCATCATACCCAAATCTGTCCCAGCGACTACGAGGGACAGAGGTGCTGGGGTATGAGGCTGCCATAACTCAAATCTGTCTCCACGACTATGCAGGATATGGAATATATGACACGCAACGAACACCTTTTTGAGATAAAACTTGCAAGGCTCAGAAATAATGCCTAAATTTGCACCCATGAATAAAAAAAACATCTGCTGTCTGCTGTTCTCCTTGAGTGTTGTCGCACAGGCACAAGAGGCTACAGACAGCGTCAGTACCCAGGAAAGTAAGTCGACCTTGAAGGCACGGCTGCATCAAGTGCAGCAATACTTGGACACCAAGGCCAGGGCGCAGGTGGATCCACACTACATCGAAGTACCCGACAAGCCCTGGAGAGTCATCCTCCGTTATAACGCAAGCGTGTTCGACGTGGACTACAGCAACACTGGAGGCGACCCGTCGGCAGGTGACGGCATCGATTGGGAGATGTGCTTTGAGCCGCCGATGGCATCTTCCATTGGCCTGTGGGCAGGCTATCGTGGTACGGGAATAGGTTTCTCCAAGTCGCTCAGCAAAAAGAAGGGAACGACGTTCTCCTTCAGCACCACCGGAGCAAAGTATGGGGCCAGCATCCGGCTGAGGAGTTTTGATATTGACGAAGTGACAATCACCTCAACCATCTATGAAGACGGCACGGTGACGGATAATGAGAGGAAAGGATATTTAAATGCTCCCGCAAACATTACTTCGCTCTATCTCAACGGCTACTACGTGTTCAACGGGCGCCGCTACTCTCAGGCTGCGGCCTACAACCAGTCCGTCATCCAGCGCCGCTCTGCAGGATCCCTGCTCGTAGGAGCCACTTGGTATATGTCCGCTTTCGACTTATCAGATGACAGGAACTCCTTGTTGATGCTCCTGAGTCATGGCGTTGGCCGCGTCAAACTGTTTCAAGGCAACATCGGTGTCGGCTACGGCTACAACTGGGTACCCCTGCGGGGACTTGTCCTCAACGCTATGGCTATGCCCACCGTCAGTTTATATAACCGTGTGACAGATTACAACTACGACTGCAACTATATATTAGTGCAGGCTGACGGGCCGACAGACGAATACGGGCAATGGAACCAGGAAACGCACACCTGGGCCAACGGGAAGACGCACAGGCCCCTTCCCAAAGATCTCTCTGATCCTACGTGGCTTATGGAAATTGACAGTTGGAAAACAGGTTCAGAGAGCGAATTCAGCATGCTCAGGCTCAACCTTGACCTGCGGCTCGGCATTGCCTACAACTGGAGCAACTATTTCGTCGGGCTTCAGGCACAGTTCAATAATTTCAACTATAAGAAAGACCAAAGCAAGGTCGATCTCTTCGACGCATTCGGCCGCGTGTCATTCGGCGTGAGATTATAGGCTTCGAAGGCGCGAAGTTAGTCAAAGCCTTGCCCTGACGCTCATAGAGGTCTGTACCCATGAAGTTAAGCAACATATCCCGACTCCATCCATTTTCAACCGTCTGGTGTACGAAGAATAAAGCCTTCTCAGGATATTTGGAATATTTATCAATAAGCACTTTATGATGCCCCCAACCTATTGAAAATATGTCTTTTTGAATTTGCTCCCCAAGTTGGGGAGTAATTGCATTTTCCTTTTGCTCAGCAACTTGTTGAGTAATTTGCTCCCCAATTTGGGGAGTAATTTCCAAATATGGTTGATATAGCAGATAGAAGTTCT
>ONPM01000132.1 GCA_900319715.1 uncultured Prevotella sp. | reverse complement strand
TCAACTGGGCGCTCCACTTGTCCTTCTGCCACGCTACCGACAGATTAGGGAACCAGTCGTTATACGTGCGGCTGGGCTCTTGCTGCCATTCGCCAAACGAGTAGTAATCCGCTTTTACATGCTCAAAGCGAAGGCCTGCATTCAGGCGCCATTGTCCCAGTTGCAACTCATATTCCGCAAAACCGGCTATGTTCTTTTCTTTCATTTCGTTGTCAGTCTCTGGTATGATGCCTTCCTGATTGACATTCCTGCCTTCGCTTTGTGTGGAGGTAGCCTCCGATCCGCCACTCAGCGAGCCTTTCCAAACAGGATAAGTCAGCACCAGTTTGCCTGCCATCATCTTGCGGTCTTCATTGTTGAGGGTAGTGATGGTGCGGTCGCCAAGTTCCTGGCTATACTCCTGCTGATTGAGATGGCTCTCTGTTTTGCGCTGCAACATCGTAGCGTTTAAGTCGATGTCCAGTTTCCCTACCTTTCCCACATAGTATGTGTTCAGTTCCCAAACGGGCTTGTCGAGTTCGTCGATATCTGTCTTCAAAAGGACATCACCATAGAAGGCGCCATTCTTGAGATAGTTCTGCGTCATGTCAGACTTGAACCTGTTATAGAAGATCTTCTGCGACGAGAAACTCAGTCCCACCGAATGGTCGGTATTGAAATCATAACTCAGGCCGCCCTTGTACTGCAGTTCCGTCCAACTGCTTCTTACGGGTAGATCAGCATGAGCATTGAAAAAGTCTTTCTTGATATGCAACTCCTGCTCAAGATTCTGGTCATTGCTGTAGTGCCCGTTGTCAAGCGCTACATTAGCAGAAACCTCCAATCCGCGAGTGCGATATTTCAGGGTCAGGTCGTCATAGTTGTTCCACTTATTGTTCTTCCATGTATCGCTGGTCACCATCAGACTCAGGCCTTCGCCTTAGTGATGACGTCGACGCTCTTGATATCCACCGATTTCAGTTGTTTCAGTTCGTTGGGGTCGCGTACCTTTTTATTATTAATATAGATTTCGGGCTCTCCCTTGGCCAAGACGTTGAATTTGCCATCGTTATCCTGCTGAACCATTGGTATCATCGCAAGCAGATCGTTGGCTGTACCAATATCGTGCAGAATAGAGTGTTGTATATCCACCGTCATACCGCCTGAGGTAGGCTTGTACTGCGGAATCTCACCTTTCACTTCTACACCTTTCACCATATAGGTCTCGGGCAGGAGAGTAATCGTGCCAATGTTGCCCACGCCGATGTTACGCTCTACGGTCTTATAACCAACAAACGACACCTTCACCATCATCTGCTGTCGGGCCTTGCAGGGAATCACGAAGTCGCCATTCTCGTTGCTCACTCCCCCATTGATATAACCATCGCCATACAATGAGATATTAGCAAACTCAATGGGATTACCACTTTCATCAACCACTCGCCCGATGACCTTTGTGTCTTCCTTCTGGGTACATTCTATATAGATATCTTGACTGTCGAAGGTCAGGTGCATGGGGTAGAATCCGCAAACCTGGCGCACGGCGTCTCTCACAGAGACATTCTCCAGATGGGTGGTGACGGTGAAATCCTCCAGTTCATCGAAGATGAAGTTGAGTTTATAATCCTCTTGGGCATGATCGATCCAGATCAGGGCTTCGCTGAGCGATACATTCTGGAAGTCGTGCGATAACTGTTGTGCCTTTGCGCACATGGCAACAAGGCACAATAAGAGCATATATATACGTTTCATGGTGCTGGCTTAGTCTATGGTGATGGTTTCTTCGTTGAGTGTCAGATGCACTTTCTCGAAGTGGTTGATTTTGTCGATAATCTCCTGAAGGGTGTCATCGGCCTCCCACTGCAGATAGAAGCGGATGGTGCGGGCGGCCTTGTTCTTGAACTCCACTTTCACGCCATAGCCATCGGCCACGTACTGCATGATCTGCTGGAGTTCCACATTATTAAATATCACAGGGGCTTTCTTCGTGGGGACCATCGCCACGCCATGGGCGTCCTTTACCTTCCTGATGTCAGGCTTGCGCTCCGTAACGGCCATCTTGGGCTTCTCATCCTCCATGATGAAATGGTTGATGGTAGCGTATGCAATACCCGACAACATCAGCACACCCACGATGGAGGCAGCCACCTGCATCCAGCCTTTTGAGCGTCTCTGTAGGTGCGAACGCCGGAATCTCTCCCATTCCTTGTTGGCATCAGGCATAGGGACACTCACTTCGTCCAGCATCTGGTCGAACTGCTTATCCGTGTGTTGCTCAGGGTGCAGAAGCATCCTGATCTGCTCTTCTTTCTTCATGCTTCTCTGTTTTTAAAAGTTGAACGTAGTTTCCTCAACCCTTGCACGATGTGCTTATTGACTGCCGAGAGGCTGATACCCAGCGAGTTCGAGATCTCTTTGTACGACTGTTCCTCATCGAAGTGCATGCGGATGATGCGGCTGGTCTGAGGGGTAAGCCTTTCTTCGACGTATCGGCTAACGGCTTCGATGATCTCCTCGTCATACTTCCCGCTTTCCACAGCCGTCGGCGCGAAGAGCCTCATGGCCTCCTGATGGGTCTGGCGCTGTGCAATGATGTTGAGGCAGCGATTACGGACGCAAGTCAAAAGAAAGGTTCTCTGAGACTCCTCCCTCAATGGGTTGGTACCGTCCCACAACTTGGCAAAGACATCTTGTACCACATCCTTTGCCTCGTCTTCGTCGCCCAAGAGAATGCAGGCAGCCTTGTACATTCTGTCGTACTCCGAAAGGAAGAGTTCTTTAAATTGTCGTTCTTGCATCTTTTCGTCGCTTGCTTTTACTATATATACAGACAAGCATAGAAAATCATCACCCTTGCCTCAACATTTTTATGAAGATGGAGCAAGGGTGATGAATAAATGCCGTTTATTTAATGATTGCAGTCCATCCGCCGCCACTGCTCAGATGGATGTTGAGACGCTCCCCAGCGGTAACAGGCCGGATGGTGTGTTTATAGTCGGTCGCTTCTCTCATGGCGTTTACACCGTCGGCGAAGATGTCAGCCGTATAATGGCCTTCTCCAAGGAAAGAGAGGTCGATCGTCAGGTCGCGTGGTGTCCAGTCGGTCATGGCGGCCAGATACCAGGTGGTTCCCTTCCGTCGGGCGATGACGGTATATTCGCCCAACTGTCCGTCAAGGGCGACGGTCTCGTCGAAGGTGGTGGGAATCTGAGAGATGAAATCGGTACACTCCTGATTCTGCATGTACTTCGTAGGACTGTCGGCCAGCATTTGCAGCGGAGCCTCGAAGGTGGTGTACATCGCCATCTGGTGAACACGGGTGCCCTGACTCATCGGGTGGCCGTTGTTGCCGAAGAAATGGTCCCTCATGGCATTCGTCATCGCCCCCGGCGTATAGTCCATCGGACCGGCGAGCATACGCAGATAGGGGATGCTGACATCGTAGCGAGGCTGGTTGTGCAACGGCCCGTCGCCGACTCTCGGCTCCCACTTCGAGTTCTCCAGTCCCTTCACGCCTTCAAAGTTCAAGATGTTCGGATAGGCCCGCTGGATACCGAAGGGCTTCAGACCGTGATAGTCGAGCACCAGATGATGGCGGGCAGCACACTCAGCGATCTTATAGGCTGAAGCAATCGCCTGCTGGTCGTCGCGGTCGAAGAAGTCCACCTTGAAACCTTTGATGCCCATGTTGGCATAGTGCGCCATCACGGCATCGGTCACAGCCATATCACCCAGAGGATTGTTGCCGATGAGGCTACGCCACGAAGACCAGAGAATGATGCCGACCCCTTTCTCCTGACCATGAGCAATCAACTTTGGCAGGTCAATCTCAGGACTCAGGTCCTCCAGCAGCGATTCCTTGCCACTCCAGCCTTCGTCGATGATGATATATTCCAACCGATTGGCGGCAGCGAAGTCTATATAATATAAATAGGTGTCGGTGTTCGTGTCTGAAAGGAAGTCGACACCAGTGACACTACAACAGTTCCACCAGTCCCAGGCCACCTTTCCCGGCTTGAACCAAGAGGTGTCGGCGATACGACAGGCAGGAGCCAGCCGCTGGGCGATGTCGCAGTTCAGAATGTCGGCATCACGCTCCGTGATGACTACAGCCCGCCAAGGCAAGGCCTGCTTGCCGTCTAACTTAGCGATGAAACCGGCACTTTTCGTCGGCACGAGGTTCAGGCGGTCATAGCCGCCGATCTCTTGTTCTAATGGATAGGGTGCAAAGTCGGCCTTCAGCATGTTTCCATCGCCCTTGAGGAGCATCATGCCCGGATAGTTCTCCACGCCGGCATCCATTACTATTGCTTTCATGCCGTCAGGCAGACAGACGGCCAGCGGCGTGATGGCCAGAGAATCCTTAAACATTTTCGAGAGTGGCTGCTCATCGTAATACGACTCGAACGAATAGCCATAAGGCCACTCACTCCGGCTATCATCCACGTATGGCACGAAGGCCTGATAGTCATCGGCAAAGCGAAATTCCGCTGTTTCGTTGGTAATCAGGAGCGGCTTCGTGTTGCCGCTGATCAGGCGATAGGCGGCACCGTCGTCGTAGGCCCGCACCTCGATAGTGAACTTCTGTGAGGTATAGAGCAACAACTGGCCGTAAGCATCATCGACCTTCGCCTTCTTATAGAAGGGCGTCTCGAAACTGCTGCTGACGCTATACCTGGCCACCTTGCCTACCTTGCCAAGACCCAGTTGCTTCTTTCCCTGAGTCAGGCGGATGTCGATTTCGGAAGGCAGCAACACCTGCTTGCCGTCGTAATCGACACCCCACTTCACGGTTTCATCGGTATTTACCGTCACCTTTACCTTCCCATTGGGGGAGCATACCTCATAATTGCCTGCCGAGGCCGTCATAGCCATCAGACAGAATAGACTCATTACTGTTTTCTTCATCTGCTTGTATGATTAGTTGGTCGATGCAAAGGTAAGGATAATTATTCATATCAGCAAGCGATTGGGCTAAAGATTGTATGAAAAAAAATAAAGGCAGCCGTCGGGCTGCCTTTAATAATAATGAAGGTATCGTGTTTTTTATTTGAACAGCAACTGTGCGAACTGGTAGAGGCTGCGGTGGGCTGTCTCAGGCGAGATGTAACTGTGGGCGTTGATGCCGATGGCCTTCAGGTCCTTAGCCACCTTGCCTACGCTGTTCTCACCCTCGGCCATACCTGTCTCCTTGCCACCGGCACTCATGAAGAGCACCTTGTTGGTCTTCTTGAAGTCGGGCACGTCAGTCAGTTCATCAGCACCGATAGTGCCACCGCTGAAGATGCCGACGTATGCGAAGGTGGTAGGATTGTTCAGCGTGATACCGTGAGTCTGCATGCCACCCATCGAGAGGCCAGCCATAGCACGATGCTCACTGTCAGCAATGACACGGTAGTTCTTCTCAACCATCGGGATGATATCCTTGATCAGCACTTCCTCGAAGGCTCCGCCCATACGACGGGCCATACGGGCGAAGTCGGCACCACCCATACGGGGACGTCCGCCAGGGCCACCTTGGGGACCGCCAGGGCGCTGACCGCGAGGACCTCCCTGAGGAGCACCCTCCGGACGAGGACCACCAGGACGGGGACCGCCGAAGCCCATGGGCTGCTCACCGGGACGGCGGGCATTCAGACCATTGTCCATAAATATAATAAAAGGTACGGCCTTGCCGGCGGCAATCAGGTTGTCCATGATGATGCCTGTCTTACCCTGGGCACTCCAGCCCGTCTCGTTCTCACCCATGCCATGCTGCAGGTAGAGCACGGGGAACTTCTTGTCGGGATTAGCATAATACTCGGCGGGCAGATAGATATAGCCGTGACGCATCTGCTCGGTGACGGACGACCAATAGTAGACCTCGTTGATGGAGCCCTGCGGTACGTTCTTCACCGTATAGAAGTCCTCGTCGGCAGCAGGCACGTCGATACCACTGCCCCAGCGGCTGGCACCATAATAGTATTTGCTGCCTGGATCGGGCACGGAGGCACCGTCAATGTTCAACTGATAATAGTGAAAACCTTCGTCCTGAGGAGCCGAGGTACCAGTCCACACACCGTTCTCGTCTTTGGTCATGGCGTAGATCTTACCGGCGATGTCAAGACCTACGAACGTAGCCGTAGGAGCCGTGATCTGTGCACGGACCATGCGCTGGGAGTTGATCATCGGGTACTGCTTGTTCTCCTGATTGGTCGATGCTGACTTGAAGTCTTCGACCACATTCTCTGTGACTGATGGAACCGTTGGGTTCTGGGCGACGACTGTGAGGCTTGTAAGAGCCATCAACGAAAGAAATAGTTTTTTCATAAATCGAAATTTGGTTGTTAGTGAATAATGATAATTGTTACTTTTACACTTCTATTCTCTTTGACACGCGAGGGAGCGAAAAGTAAAATCGCCGTCCCTATTCTTATGGAAGATTAACATTTTGGGGGAAGTCGTCGAAAATATCCCAGGAAGTCGTCGAAGGTTTCTTGTTATCGGAGGATATTCACCTTATCTTTGCACCAGAAAACTTTTCTAAAGGTGAAAAGGTGAAAAAGTGAAAAGGTGAAAATTGAAAAAGTGAAATAAATAAAAATATAAAAGGTATGAAACAGATTAGAATTTTTGCAGTGATGATGATGCTGACCCTGTCGGCAGTAGTAATGGCCCAGACCACCGTGAAGGGTGTGTTGATGGACGAGACCTTAGGCGAGGCAGAGCCCTTTGCCACCGTCCGTGTGTTCAAGGCAGGCAAGACGGACAAGCCCGTCGCCATGTTCCTCACCAAGGAGGACGGCCAGTTCTCGGAGAAGGTGAACGGCAAGGGTAAGTTCGATATCGTGTTCAGTAGCGTGGGTAAGGAGGATGTCCGCCAGACCATCGACCTGGGCAATGAGAACGAACTCAACCTCGGTACTATTTATATTAAGGAGAACGCCACCATGCTGAAAGGCGTGGAGGTGGTCGCCCAGAAGCCGTTGGTGAAGATGGAGGTCGACAAGATGAGTTACAACGTGGCCGACGATGAGGACTCGAAGTCGAACACCGTGCTCGACATGCTCCGCAAAGTGCCTATGGTGACGGTCGACGGTCAGGACAATATCTCCGTGAACGGCTCTTCTTCGTTCAAAGTGTATGTCGACGGCATGCCCAACGTGATGTTCTCCTCGAACCCTTCGATGGTGTTCAAGAGCATGCCCGCCTCGGCCGTGAAGAGCATTGAGGTGATGACCAACCCTGGTGCTAAGTACGATGCCGAGGGTGCCTCTGGTGTGCTGAACATCGTGATGAACAAGCAGACGCCTGCCGCTGGCGGTCCTGCACAGAGTTACAGTATGAACGGCTACAACGGCACCGTCCGCGCCTCTGCCGGTAACAAGCAACTTGGCGGTAGTGCCTTCGTCAGCGGTCAGCAGGGAAAACTCTCCTTCAGTGTCAACGCCATGGCCAGTTACAATAAGCCAGGCAACACCGAGACCGAACTGGAGCAGATTCAGGACAACGGTGTGTCGCAGATCATGACCTCGAGCAACGACGTGAAGACCCCGTTCACCATGGGTAGCCTGACTTTAGGCTATCAACTCGACGAGATGAGCGCCATCAATGCAACGGCCCAACTCAACACCATGTCGATGAAGAGCACTGGTAGCACTACCACCATGATGGGCGGCTATGATGTCCCTAACTTCAGTTACGACAGCAAAACAGATATGAAGAATTCCCGTACCTCGTTCAGCGGAAGCCTCGACTACCAGCGCTTCTTCAACAAGGAGCACACCCAGTCGATTGCCTTCACATACCAGTTGAACTACAGTCCTGCCACTACCGAGTCGACCAACACCTTCGGCGGTACCCGTGGTGCCGGCCTGCCCGACCTGACAAGCCGTTACTCTGAGAACGAGGACAAGACCACCAACCACACCTTCCAACTCGACTACACCATGCCCCTCGGTATTGGCCAGACGCTGAACCTCGGCGGCAAACTCCAGTTGCACGATGCCACCTCCGACTCGAAGTACTATCTGAAGGGGGTCTATGATCCCTCAACCAGTTCTGAGTATGAGTATAAGAACAAGATCCTCGCAGGCTATGGCGAATATGCCGGCAACTTCAATAAACTGGGTGTGAAGGCTGGTGTCCGTTATGAGTACACTTGGCAGGATGTAGAGTATCACCTCGGCAACGGCAGCAACTTCAGCACCAGTTACGGCAGCCTCGTTCCCACCGCCAGCATGCAGTACACTCTCTCACAGGGCAGCAACCTCGGCCTGACCTACAACATGCGCATCAGCCGTCCTGGTATCTCCTACCTGAACCCATACGTCGACAAGTCGAATCCCATCGCCCTCAACTATGGTAACCCTGACCTCGACGTGGAGAAGGCCCACAACATCTCGCTGGTCTACAATATGTTCACCCCGAAACTGATGGTCAACCTGAACCTGCACCATAACTTCACCGACAATGCCATCTCGCAGTACAGTTTCTACGACAGCGACAACCTGCTGAACACCACCTACGGCAATGTCGTCAAGCGTCACCAGACGGGTCTGAGCGCCTACGTCAACTACCTGCTCACCAAGAACACCCGCCTCTTCATGAACGGTGGCCTGAACTATGTCGACCTGAGCAGCGATGCCCTGAACCAGAGCAACAGCGGATGGACAGCCAACATCATGGCAGGTCTGCAGCAGACACTCCCCTGGGACCTCAAACTCAGCGCCTTCGCCATCACCTCTACGAAGAACTACACCCTGCAGGGATGGAGCGGCGGATTCAACATCCTGACTGCCAGCCTCTCAAAGAGCCTCTTCAACGATAAACTCACCTTGGGCGTACAGGGTATCCTGGGTCTGAACAAGGGTGGTAACCTGAACATCGAGAGCAGCAGCCGAGGCCAGAACTTCACCTCTTACACCAATGTCAAGGTGCCCATCTACGGCGTAACCTTCACCGTCAGTTACACCTTCGGTAACAGCAAGGTAAGAGCCAAGCAGCACGTGAACCGCGTACAGAACGACTTCATCGAGCAGCAGTCGCAGGGTGAGATCATCAATAACGCAGGCTCCGGCAATACCTCTGGCAACGGCACAGGCAACGGCGCAGGAAACACCATGATGCCACAGTAATTTAGTTGACAGTTTACGGTTTACAGTTTACAGATGATTACTTCTATAGGCTGAATGGCTTTGCCAGGTAATCACCTGTAAACTGTAAACCGTAAACTGTAAACAATCAATAAAATATTTGTTGTTTCAAAAAAAATAATTATCTTTGCAGCATGAAAGTTAACATCACTCGACAAGATATCACGTTCTACGGTCTGCAAGTAGCAGCATGGCTGGCATTCCTGATGGTGCCGGCCATCTCTGCTTTCATCGCCACGCAGAGTTGGACGGGTGCCATGCGGGCTTTCGATATGAACGCCAGGATCCACTGGTCGTCGGCAGCCATTTATTTCCTCAATGCGCTTGTGCTCGTGCCCTGGGGCTACTATCGCAACCGCCGATGGATGTTCTGGGGAGGCAACGCCCTCATCCTCATCGGACTGGTGTATATCTTTTTCTATGACTTTAATCCGAAGGGATTCATCGAGCATATTCCTGATGAGCGTCATCGTCAGTTTGCCCTCGCCAACTTCTATGCTTCGTCGTTGGTAGCCATCCTCATGAGCGCCTTCCTTGCTGGAATCGCCCTGTTGGTGCACCACGTACGCCGTACGATGGTGATCAAGCAGCAACTGAAGGAGGAGCACCAGAAACGTACCGAGGCTGAACTCGAGTGGCTGAAGAACCAGTTGAACCCGCACTTCCTGTTCAACACGCTGAACAATATCTCCTCGCTCGTGCAGATCGATGCCGATAAGGCTCAGGACGCCATCGCCCAACTGAGCGACCTGATGCGCTATGCCATGTATGAGACCCGCCGTGAGATGGTGCCCATACAGGGAGAGGTGGAGTTTATGCGTAACTACATCGAACTGATGAAACTGCGCTGCAACGACAAGACGGAAGTCAATGTTCAATGGTCAATGGTCAATGGTCAATTGGAAGTGGCCCCCCTGCTCTTCATCTCACTCATCGAGAATGCCTTCAAGCATGGCGTCAGCAGCAGCCGACCCTCGAAGATCGACATCCGCCTGGAGCAGCAGGACGACAGCCTCGTCTTCACCTGCGACAACACGAACTTCCCCAAGGACGATACAGACCGCAGTGGCTCTGGCATCGGTCTGGAGAACACCCGCCGTCGCCTCGACCTCCTCTATGGCGGCCACTACACCTGGGACCAGTCCGTCAACGGTGACATCTACCACGTCCGCATC
>ONPM01000133.1 GCA_900319715.1 uncultured Prevotella sp. | reverse complement strand
CGGCCCTGGTGTCTCGTGGGGATGCCATGGATCATTCGTTCCGATGCCTTCAATCATTCGTTCCGATGCCTTGCACGGGTTGTTCCGATGCCTTGCATACCTGTATGGAAAAGCCTTCCATGGGGCGTAGATGGCGTTCGGACGAGTCGTAGATGGCGTTCCTTTGATTCACAGTGCAAAGTTACGACATCTGCAGAAAGCATCTGTTCCTTTTTGTGCGCTCTTGTACGCTTTGAGGAAATTTATTCCCCTCCTGAGTTAGGAGGGGTGCCCGGAGGGCGGGGTGGTCTGAACAAGCGCTATATGTAACACACTATGGATTGATGCATTGGCCCGCGTTCAGACCACCCCTAACCCCTCCTAACCCAGGAGGGGAAACCGAGCGCAGCCTGTGCCGGAGGCACTTTCTGTGATTTCTTTCATTTCTGCGGGACAATAAAAGAGTCCGGAGGACGATCATAATTTCTGTGATTTCTGTGAATTTCTGTGTGACCTATAAAAATTTCTGTGTGAAATAGTCAGGGTTCACAGAGGTATTCGACGATGAGTTCTACCTCGCGTCGGGTATACCGATGGGCGTTGGGCGGTGAGTTCAGGGCACGTAGCCTCTCACGCAGTTCGCCGTTGTAGTCGATCCAGTAGTTCAGGTTGTTCATTGCCCCCTTCTTCGTCTTGGCTTTGGGAAAGTAGAGCATAGCCAGTTCCGACTTGCCGTAGGAGCGCATCTCGAACGGCTTCACCGGCTCCCCCGGCTCATTGATCAATCGTAACAGTTCTCTTAGTGCTTTTTCAGTCATACAAAATGCTATTTAATGGAACTTGTTAATTACAATTATGTTCTTTTGTTCTTCTGTCTAATAATTATTTGTTATTTTGTTATTCTGTCTGTTAATTTGTTACTATGTCTTTTCAATCATAGTCGTTTAGTTTTTGTGTTGGTTTGATGTAATATATCTCTTATGCCATACTTACGGCTTAGGGAAGAGCAGATCCACGAGGTCGATCTTGGCGGCTTTCTGGGCAGGGGTGGCACGCTGTTCGAGGAGACTGCTGACGGTGACAGGGTGGCCGAACACGTCGCTGGCGGCCTCGGCCACGTCGTACCAGTCGCGGTAGGTCTGGCCGTCGGCGTCGGTATCGGGGAAGAGGATGATGCGGCGGCCTTCGAGGGGGCGCAACTTCGCCACGTTGAGTTCGGTCTTGCCGCCCGTGGCCAGCCATACGTATTCAGGCTTCACCTCCGACATGATCACCGCTGTCTTCTCCGCCTCGACCACGGCGATAGGAGACCCTCCCCCCTGCCCCTGGGTCTCCAATAGATGCAGGCCGAACAGGCAGTGGTCGGTATTCCAGTCCTGCGGCAATTGACCGGCCTTGCGCAGCAGGTAGGCCGCCCATGTCGGCTTGCGGTCGTGGTCGCGGTGACAGTCGGGGCGGTAGTGCATGATCTTGCCGTCGCGCAACTGGTCGCACTCGTCAATCTGCCAGAAGATCACCCCGCCGTCGCGACTGGCTCCCAGCCGATAGCGCTGTGCCGCCCGCTGCATCTGCTCCTCGCTGAGAAAACCGTTGCTGACCACCGCCCTGCAGAACTCCGATGCCGTGCCCAGTCGCTGCTGCCACAGCCGCCGACCCTCAGCCCGCTGCTCATCCAGCCGCTTCCTCATCGCCTTGAACGTATGCTTGAAAACCTCTTCCATCGTCATCTTTCTGCGGTAGCCGCTCGGCTTTGCCGCTTGCTACCAACGGGACGCAAGAAATTCTTCACTCTTCACTCTTCACTTCCCCGAATGAAGCCCTCCCCTCATATTGGAGTCCCCCATATAGGGGGACGGAAATATGGAGGGGGTGAGGGGCTTCAGAAGGGCTCGTCGTCCTGATACAGTTCCGTCTGCACGGGAGCCTGTGGCCTCAGGGCATAGATGACGTGAGCCGCCTGGTCGTACGACTTCATGATAACCTCACCGTTGACAGCCTGCTCCAACAGCGAGTTATAGAATTTCCACGAACGGATGTTCGACAGCCGGCACACCTCCGAGCGCAGTTCCGCACCTGTCATCTGTTGCCGTCCGCCGATGGCATCGCTGAAGAGCCGCCGCACATCCACCTGCCACTGGTCGTGCTCGTCGTGGCGGATATAGTCGGCATTCAGTTGCGGATAGCCGTCCGTCTTATCCTTGCTGCCCCCGTCTGTCGGTACGCCACATGACACAGGCAGCCCGTCGTCACCCACCTCAAAATACATTGTCCGCTCGATGTCGTACTTGCGGGTCAACGTCTGCTCCAGCGAGAAGATGCGCTGTGGCAGCAGTTTCTCGCAACTGTACACCTCAAACGCCTTGTTCATCAGTTCCGTACCGATCCAGCCACGCAGGTTGTGGTCCTCGCCGCTCTTGTTCTGATGGAGCACACATACGATGCAGCAGTCGTGTTCTGTAGACAGGTGCATCAGTTCCTCCATCACCTCCTGCGCCAGCACACCGTCGTTGATGTCGTTCACCAGATCGCGGATACCATCGACAATCACCAGGTCGGGTCTGCATCTCATCACCGCCTCGCACAACAGGTCACGCCGTTCCTTCCATCCCACACCCCGTACGTTGAAAACATCGATTTGTTTTTCAAACACGGATGACACGGATTGCTCGGATTTTTCTTTTGAACACGAATTACACGAATTTACCGAATGATTCGTGGGATTAGTGAGATTCGTGTTCGAGTTATTAAGCAGACGAATGATTCGGTTCTTCAGGATGTCCTGTGTCGATTCGTCACTCTGCTCCGTGTCGTACCACAGCACCCTGAACGGCTCGTCACCGATTCTCTGGAATGCCAGCACGTCGCGACTCTGACAGCACGCCATCAGCATCGACGTGACGAACGTCTTACCCGACTTCGCCTTACCCGTTATCGCCACCAGTTCGCGCCTCGGGAAACACGGCTTACCATACAAGTGGAACAGGAATTCCATCGGCTTCAACTGCTTCTCCGGCGTAATCCTCAACTGCTCCAGCAAAAGCATCTTCGGACTCAGTGCCGTCTCCTCGCCCGCATGCTCCAGTTCTGCATCCAACTGGCTCATCACATTCTCATTCATAACTTCATTCGCTTGTTAAACTTTTACGCCACGAAGTTACGAATAATCTCCGATTCCTACTCCCCTTAGGGGTACTACGCGTGGGTACTACGGTCTGTCAATTATCACAAACAACCGAACGAATTCTTCACAAACGACCGAACAAAACTATCACAAACGACCGAAAATGTATTAAAAAGTTTGTACAATTCAATAATTATCAGTACTTTTGCACGCAAAATGAGATTATAACTGAATATGAGCGATAAAGGATAGGCAATATGTATAAACCAAGAATAGCCGACAGGTTGCTAGTTCGTAAACTGGCAGGCAAGGGTGCCGTATTAATAGAAGGTCCCAAGTGGTGTGGAAAGACAACAACGGCCCGTCAGCAAGCCAAGAGTTTTCTTGATTTGGGCGACACCGAGGTGTTGAGGCAAAGCAGACAGATGATGGAAATCAGTTCTAAGACACTGCTACAGGGAGAGACACCAAGGCTGATAGACGAGTGGCAGACCATACCGGAACTATGGGACACAATCCGCCATGAAATAGACCAGCGAGGTGCTTTCTCGCAGTTCATCCTGACGGGCTCTTCTGTGGCTCTGCAAGCAGACGAGACCGTGCATAGCGGTACCGGACGCATAGGAAGAGTGAGGATGCGCCCGATGAGCCTGTTTGAGTCAGGAGAATCAACTGGCTGCGTCAGTCTGAGGAGTCTGTTCGACGGAGAGACCTTCGAACCGCAGCCCAATAGTACAGACCTGCAACAGATCGCCTATCTTGCCTGTCGTGGTGGTTGGCCACAGGCCACACTGCTTGAAGGGGATATCGCCCTGGATCAGGCATTCGGCTATGTCGATGACTTAGCAGAACGCGACATACAACGAGTGGACGGTGTGAAGCGCAGTGCAGAGCGTACACGGCTGTTGCTGCGGTCGTATGCGCGGAACATCTCTCAGCAGGTATCGTACGGGACTATCAAGGCAGATATGCTGTCTAACGATGCCAATACGCTCGACGAGGATACCGTCGCAGACTATATCAAGGCACTGAAGAAACTGTTCGTGATTGAAGACCTTGAAGCCTGGAATCCCAATATCCGCAGCAAGTCTGCCATCCGTACCAGCGACACCCGCCATTTCATCGATCCCAGCATCGGTACTGCAGCCTTGGGCTTAGGTCCTAACGATCTGGTGAATGACCTGGATTCGTTCGGACTCATTTTCGAAGACATGGCCGTACGTGACCTGCGTGTATTTGCGGAGGCACTTGATGGAAAATTGTATCACTACCGCGACAGTTCTGGACTGGAGTGCGACACGGTACTGCATCGCAGAAACGGGACATACGCACTGATAGAAGTGAAATTAGGTGGAGAGAAACTGATAAACAATGGTGCTGAAGCTTTGAAAACACTTGCAGAGGCCATTGATACTACAAAGATGAAGAATCCGTCGTTTATGATGGTCGTAACGGCAGTCGGGCCGTATGCCTACCAACGGCCAGACGGCGTGTTCGTGGTTCCAATCGGCTGTCTGAAAGACTAAGAGTAATATAGGAAACACTATGGCCAGCGAAAAGTCCCGATGCGCGAGCACCGGGACTTTTTGCTGTCTAACCAAATAGCCGCTTCAGTTCGTCCTGAAAGTCGAGTGATCCCTTTCTGGTGAGGGCCAAGTTGTAATCACTCCGCATGTACTTCCTGTTCCAGAGGCTCTCAAACACCTTCCACTTCTCCTTGATGCCCAGCCGCACCGCTATCGCATCAGCCAACAGTGCCGCCTGCGTCCGTGAAATCAGTGGTTGGTAGTTGTCGTCCACATAGCCTGCATCCTGTGCTTTCTCCCAAAGAATCATTCTCCTTTTGCGGTTTGGGACAAGCGTCCCCATAGAAGTTCTGCGTATCCACATGATCCACGTGGAGACTGCCTTTTCCATAGATGTTTAATACGATGCTGCCTTGGTGATCTTTCTCTTTCCGGTGCAGTTGCTCCAGCAGTTCGTTCACCAACTTCAGGACATCGGCGGGCAGCAAGTCGCCGAGTCCTCCCAGATTTTCTGGGTTTTCTTCGTTTTGATTCATATTCACTTTTTTCGTTAAATACTTGTTACTTGCCATGGGTACATCCATACCCTACGGCATTAATAAAATAAAAAAACACTTTGGGGAAATGTAACAATCCTGTCTTGTCACCTACTTATTTATTGAAAGCCCCTCAAAAAAGGGAGGTGTACTAGGATTGTAGTCCCAAGAAATTTCACCTGGCAAGGAATCATTTTCTATACCTACAAACCGTTAAAACGCACACCTCATTATGAAATGAGGAGCGCGTCGGTTGCAATTAGGTATAGAATCTGATTCCGTTTACTTGCCAGGTGAACTTTGGGATTCTAAGAGTAACCTACTGCTCTTTTTTTCCAATAAATATGTATTGGGTGCAAAGGTACGATTTTTCCTTCACATTCCGACACATTTTTGAAAAATATCTTATGGACTCAT
>ONPM01000134.1 GCA_900319715.1 uncultured Prevotella sp. | reverse complement strand
CTATTGGCGTTCACGTAGCAGCATCGACGATGCCCTCGACGTATTCCCCACTCACGGCACAGGCGGTATCTTCGGAACTGTGCTGACAGGTATCTTCATCCAAGAAGGACTGATTGCAGGCACGTGGGACGGATTCGTGATTTTTCTCTACCATCTGCTGGCCATCGTCATTGTCTTTGTCTATACATTCGGCATGAGTTGGCTGGGCTATACGCTGATAGACAAACTGATACCCATGCGCGTCTCCGTCTATAGTGAGAAGGTTGGACTCGACTACAGCCAGCACGATGAGCACTACGGTCTGGCCCATGTCGGCGAACGGGAAATAGCGGAATACGAAGAGCATATCCGCGAGAAAGAGAAGAATACGTAAATAGTAAGGGTTGCTTGCGGGCCAAGACCACATACCTGATTCAGGTATCAGGGGTCATTCAACTTCTGCCAGAGTTAGGAATCGGCATGGGCTTAATGTTACAAAGTTACATTGTTACATTGTTATGTCATTCCAAAATGTCACATTGTCACATTGTAACATTTTGATGTCTTTTCCTGATTCCGTTGACTGTACGGGCAAGTACGACCAGACAGAGCCCCGACAAGCCTCCCCCCGTCCTGATAGCCGCCAAGGCTGGGCACGATAGTCCGCCACCTTCACGGAAATGCTTCCCACGCTATAGCGCAAGGCATTGCCGCAAACTATGCGAGGCATCGGAGTGAGGCTTGGAAGTAATCTCTTCCCCTCCTAAGTTAGGAGGGGTTAGGGGTGGTCTGAAGGAGCGCCAATGAGACCTCTCCGGCTCCCCTGTTAGGGGGGGGAGAGTCCGAGTGCGGAATTATTCCCTTGTTCAGACCACCCCGCCCGTCCGGGCACCCCTCCTGATTTAGGAGGGGAATAGATTACTCAATTCGCGGAGTTTGTGCTGAAAATCGGCTGAAAAAACAACGAATCTTTTTGCAGTCTGCCGTTTTTTTCGTACTTTTGCAGCAACATTTAATAATTTAACGATATGATGAGAACTAACTACAAGAATCACTGGATGCTGGCCGCCATCCTTTTCTGCGGCCTCGTGATGACCTCAGTGGTGGATCGACGAGAACAACATGGACAAGTCGGTGAAGCCCGGCGACAACTTCTACATGTACTGCAACGGCACGTGGTGGAAGAACACGGCCGTCGGTCCGACATCCCATTTCGTTTCGCGCCTCAGTGAGATGAAGCCCACCTTCAACGAGAGAGTGAACAGCCTGACCGATGCCAATTATGCCATATACAAGAGTCACCTGAAGTGGGCAGACCCCAACTCAGAGGCTGCCGCTTCGGCACAGAAACTCTAGGACGACGTGCTGAAGCAGAGCGGACTGGATGCCGCCAAGACGCCGGAAGACGTGCTGCGCGCCTTCGGCAAGATGTCGGCCATGGGCATGTGCTCATGCATCAAGCTGCAGCCTTTCTGCTATAACAACAAGATCTGCCTCTATGCCTCGTTCAACCTCGAGGACTTTATCGAGGAAACGGGCAACCAGCCTAATGCCGCCCGGGGTGACATACAGCCCTCGATCAGCCAGATCATCAACGAGAATCCCGATGTGATGGCCCGCCTTGTACCGGTATCCGGCAGGAGCGGCACCCGAGGCATCTCCAGCGAATGGTCGTTTATCAGGTACATCCTTGAAGGCATGGGCGTCGATGCCACCCAGGTGTATTTCTATGATGACTACATCAAGACATCATCCCCGCTATTCATCCCTCTTTCAGACTTGTCGTATATGTTGCTGGAAGCGTGGCAGAAATCCTTTGAAAACCAAGCGATCGGAACTACCGTCCTGAAAGAGTTGGTCATGGAATTCTGCAAAAAAGACTATGGCTTCATCTCTCAGAAGACGATGGAGGAGTTTAACATCGAAATCAATAACGACTACGAAAAATTTAACGATGACCTGAGCAACCTGGCAAGTACCCGGGGCGGCGACAACAACGCCTCGACCTCCACGAAATCGCTGAGCCTCAAGAAACTGGAAAGGACCCTGGAGACAGAGTATCTGCCCTATTTGCGCTCCAAGATGGTGGCCGACCAACTCGTGCCTCCCGGACTGAAAGGTGAGTACAAGAAGTACTGCGATGAGATAAAGGACGTCTTCGCACAGCGCATCAAGGACAACGACTGGCTGAGCGACGCCTCAAAGAAGAACGCCCTCGAGAAGCTCGATGCCATGGTGTTCAACGTGGCCTATCCTGACAAGTGGTACACCGAAGGACTGGCCGACTTCTCGAAGAGCCAGTCGCTGCTCGAAGATATCTACACCATCCGCAAGGCCCGCCTCAACCTGATGAAAACCCTTCTCGGCAAGAGCAGGGAAGAGGCGTCGTTTACCGTTATCATCACCGACAACAATGCGAGCCTGGCCGTCCAGAATGCCTTCTACAATCCCAACCTTAACAGCATGAATATGCTGCCCGGCTATATCCTGCCGCCTTTCTTCGATCCCGCGCAGAGTCTGGCCATCAATTATGAGTGCTTCGCCACCATGGGCCATGAGATAACACATGGATTCGACATCCTCGGATCGAGGTTCGACAAGTATGGCACCGTCACCGCCGACGGCATCTGGGCCAGCCCGGCCGACAAGGCTGAGTTCGACCGTCGCACAGAGCTGCTCGTGAAGCAATATGAATCCTACGACGTGCTGCCCGACGAGATGCCTGGCGTGAAGGCGAACGGCAAGGCGACGACTTCCGAGAACATTGCCGACCTGGGCGGCATGGAGATTGCCTATCAAGCCTTTCTCAACCGACTGAAGGCCGACGGCTATACCGGCGACGAGCTCAAGCTGATGAAGCAGCGCTTCTTCCTGGCAACAGGTGAGGAATGGCGCATGAAGTACGACGCAGCCTACGTCAATTATTTGGCTTTCGGAAAGGATAATCCTAATGGCGCCGACAGTCACTCCATGAATAAAGAGCGCGTGAACGGCGTAGTCGCCAACATGGACGGCTGGTACGACGCCTTCGACATCAAGGACGGCGCCCTCTACCGCAAGCCTGCCGAGCGCATACATATCTGGTAACACGCCAGCAAATATGCGAAACATCAAGTGGATAGGACTCAGCAGTGTGCAGCACTTCCTTGTGGACGGGCTGTGCATCTGCTGTATGTACCTGCTGACAGGCGTGTGCGACGACTATGACGAGAGCGCCTACGGCTTTCAGGCGTGGATGGATGCGGTGCTGGCATACAACGTGCGTCGGCACTGCTGCTGACGCTGGCGGTGGCGGCGACCGCGCTGGCACCCTCGCCGATGGTGGTGGCGGTCCTGGCCGGGCTGGGCAACTCGCTCTTCCACGTGTGGGGCGGCAAGCAGACGGTGGTGAAGGCCGGCAACGACCCCAGGGCCCTGGGCGTGTTCGTGTCGACGGGCGCGCTGGAGCTGGCGGTGGGACTCGTCTACTGTTCGTGGCTGTTGCTCTACGTGCTGCTGCTGGCCTTCGTCGTGCTGTCTGTCGTGAATGTGCGTTCAGACCGAGGTCATGAGGTCTGCACGACAGACGCCAGCCTCCCTGCGGACAACGGCATGGCCCCGCAGATACCCCGCCGCTGGCTGACACCGCTGAACGTGTGGGTGGTCGTGGTGCTGCTGATGCTGTTCGTGGGCTATCGCTCATTTACGGGCGAGGTGTTCGCCAGGGGCATCCACAAGAGTCAGGCACTCATCCTGACCATCGGCGCCGTCTCGATGCTGGGTAAGATGGCCGGGGGCTGGCTGGTCTGCCGGCTGGGCATCCTGCGGCCGATGGCGGCGGTCGTGGCGGGGGTGGCGCTGTGCCTCCTCTTCAGGGGCGACAGTGTGGCAGTGCTGCTGGCCGGCATCTTCCTGATGAACACGACGATGCCCGTGACTCTCTACCTGGCCAACGACGTGCTGCCCGGGCGCGAGGGCCTGGTCTTCGGACTGCTGGCGGCAGCGCTGATACCGGGTTATCTGCTGGCGGTCTATTTGTAGTGGAGGGGTGATGATGCTGAGGATGCTGATGCTGCCGCTGGCGGCGACAATCGTGATAGAACTGGGCGTGCTCCTCTTCATCGGTGAGCGCCGCAGACGGGTGCTGCTGGCCTCGGTGGCGATAAACGTGCTGACGAACGTGCCGCTGAATCTCTACGCCGTCTATGAGACGCCAGAGGGCTGGGGCACGGTGGTGGCGGGCGAGGCGCTGGTGGTCGTGGCCGAGGCGCTGTGCTACCGGTGGCTGCTGGCCGACTGGCGACAGGCGTGGATCTACAGTCTGCTCTGTAATGCCATCAGTTTCCTCGCTGGTGAGTTGGTAGTGTTAATTTGTTTGTTATTCTAAATAGTAGTAGATGATGTTTACATTAGATGTTCTTCCGTATGATCCCACAGAGCGGGCGCGTCGGATTGTGAGACCCGTGATCAAGACCGTCCAGGACTCTCTGGACACCGTTATCGACACCATCAGCGAGACGAAGGAACCCGTGGCAGACAGCACGGCCCAGTCGCAGTTGATCCTCGACTCGTCGGGCGCTGCCCAGAGCGAGGCCTCGCTGCTGCTGCCCGTGGCCATCGTCGCCCTCGCACTAGCCGGCTGCCTCTATCTGGCTTATATGTATCGGAAGCGTTACAGGTACTTGTAATAGTACCAATAGGTATTGCCGAACTGGTCTTCGACCTTGCCCTGACGCTCGGTCGCATCAGGATATTGTTTCTCCAGGTCCTGCAGGTTGCGCCAGTCCTCGTCGGTCACCGCATGATGGTATTCGACGACGGGGTCTGACCGCAGATGGGTGTAAAGCACCAGTGCCTCACGATAGTGCTTGGGCAGGTGGTCGTCGAGGGTGTAATACTTGCCGATCTCCCGGGCGAAACGGTCTATCTGCCGGTCTATGAGCAGGCCACAGAGCAGGTAGTCGGATGCGGGAGAGACGGAGGTGCGGGGGTGCGACGGCGCAGAGGTACGAAGCGAGGTCGTGTCACGCCGCTCCAGCAGTTCCAGGAAACGTAGGGGCGACATCGGCTCAGCCGGGCGGCCGCCTAAAAACCTATAGAGACTGTCCTCCGGACAATAGTACATCCTGGTCTGCCCGTTGGTAGGCAGGATTTGTTCGACGTTGGCGGTAATCGGATACTCGAACAGTCGCTCACCCAACGCATTCACCCTGGCGAGGGCATACATGCGGAGCATCAGCAGGTTGGCATCGCTCTCATGGGAGTGTCTGCCCACCTCGAGTGCCTTCTCGTACCGGCCGTCGGCGAGCAGCGTCTCCGTGGTCATGCGATAGTGGTAGACGGCATTCGTATTGCCAGCCCACGCCACGCCGATGATCTGCAGCGCCATGAGGAGAGCGTTGATCCACATGGGTCGGGAGAAGAGCGAGAACGTGCTGGCAGCCTCCACCTCCTGCGCCATCTTCGCAATCCAGATGAAGATCCCCCACCCTGACAATACCAGCAGCGGCAGGATCCAGATCCAGAGGCTGACGCCCTCGTTGCTCTCGATCTGCTGACTGACCTCGGTGACGAGAGCGAGGAACATCATCGACGGCACATAGGTCAGCGCGTGGGTCCGTTTGTTGAGTCGGATAAAACTGTTGATGACCAGTTGGAGCCCCATCAGGCAGAAGGTGCCGATGAGTGCGCCCCAGATGGGATGGTAATGGGTGACTCCGCCACTGAGCACGTGCTGGGTCATGGCGAGTTGGTCTGCCTGGAAGAAGAAGAGCCAGCAGAAGGAGAACAGGACAAAAACGATAGCACACATCACACGGATGGTGATGGTGCTACCGTTTCTCATTGGATGATTGTAATTCATTTCATTACACTTTTCGCAGGACGACGGCAGAGCGGGCCGGGATGTAGAGTTTCAGCCACTCCTTGTGATCCTTGACGTAGAGCGGGTCGTAGTTCGTCAGATGCGTCATCGTATCATCGGCAAAGCCGTTACCGCCAAAGTCCTTCGAGTCGGTGTTGAGCACCACCTCGTAAGAGCCCGTGGGCACGAGGAAGCCGTAATCGGTATAGGAGCGCGTCGGCGAGAAGTTGAACACGAAGACGAGGTTGCCGCGCATGAAGCAGAGCACCTGGTCGCCGTCGTCGTGCCAGATCTCCTGCACGGGCGTATCCTGGAAATTTTTCTGCGACTTGATGACCTTGAGCATCTCACGGTCGAAGTCGCCGAGCCAGTGGTAGCAGAGGTCCTTGTTGTCGACGAGGTTCCACTGTCGGCGGGCATACTTGTACGACCAGCCGTTACCCTCGCGCGGGAAGTCGATCCACTCGGGATGTCCGAACTCATTACCCATGAAGTTCAGGTAGCCGCCGTTGATGGCTGCGGCGGTCACCAGGCGGATCATCTTGTGCAGGGCGATGCCGCGCTGCGCCATATCGTTGACATCCTTCTTGGCGAAGTGCCAGTACATGTCGGCGTCGATGAGGCGGAAGATGATGGTCTTGTCGCCCACGAGTGCTTGGTCGTGCGACTCGCAGTAAGAGATGGTCTTCTCGTCGGGACGGCGGTTCTTGACCTCCCAGAAGATGGAGCACACGTTGATGTCCTCATCGCGTACCTCTTTAATAGTCTTGATCCAGTAGTCGGGGATGTTCATCGCCATGCGGTAGTCGAAGCCGTAGCCACCGTCCTCAAACTTCGCAGCGAGACCGGGCATGCCGGAGACTTCCTCGGCGATGGTGATGGCGTTGGGGTTCTCCTCGTGGATGAGTTTGTTGGCCAGCGTCAGATAGCAGATGGCATTGTCGTCCTCGTGGCCGTTGAAGTAGTCGCCGTAGCCGCCGAAGGCCTCACCCAGACCGTGAGAGTAGTAGAGCATCGAGGTGACACCGTCGAAGCGGAAGCCGTCGAAGTGGAACTCACCCAGCCAATAGCGGCAGTTAGACAGCAGGAAGTGCAACACCTCATCCTTACCATAGTCAAAGCAGAGGCTGTCCCATGCCGGATGCTCATGGCGGTCGCCGGGATAGAAGAATTGGTTGGGATCGCCAGCCAGATTGCCCAGACCTTCGACCTCATTCTTGACAGCATGCGAGTGAACGATGTCCATGATGACGGCGATACCCATCTTGTGTGCCGTATCGATCATCTCCTTCAGGTCCTCAGGCGTGCCGAAGCGTGAACTGGGAGCGAAGAACGAAGACACATGGTATCCGAAAGAGCCGTAGTAAGGATGCTCCTGGATGGCCATGACCTGTATGGCGTTATAGCCATCCTTCTTGACCCGCGGCAGCACATTCTCCGTAAACTCCTTGTAAGTACCCACCTTCTCGGCGTCCTGCCCCATGCCGACGTGGCACTCGTAGATGAGCAGAGGTGACTTGGAGGGCTTGAAGGTTTTCTTCTTCCACACATAGGGTTTCTCCGGGTTCCATACCTGGGCGGAGAAAATCTTTGTCTGGTCATCCTGTACCACGCGGCGGCACCAGGCGGGGATGCGCTCGCCCTCGCCACCGTTCCACTTCACCTTCATCTTATAGAGTTGGCCGTGCTTCAGGGCCTTCTCCGAGAGTTTCAGTTCCCAGTTGTCGGTGCCGGCGATGCGCTTGCAGCGGTATTTCTCGGTCTCCTGCCAGCCGTTGAAGTCGCCGATCAGGTAGATGTCGGTGGCGTTGGGAGCCCACTCGCGGAACACCCAGCCCTTCGGCAGTTTGTGGAGTCCGAAATAGAAGTGGCCTGATGCAAAGTCGGTAAGTTTCTTCTTGCCATTCTGAGTCAGTTGGTTGATCTTCCACACAGCGTGTTCGTGACGGCCGCGGATAGCATCCTCGAAGGGTTCCAGCCAAGAGTCGTTACGTACCAGTCCGATATGCGGATTCTCGGGTTCCTTCGCAGTTTTCTTCACGGCTACTTTCTTGACGGCAGGTTTCTTTGCCGTTGCTTTCTTTGCAGGCGCTGCAGCATTCTTAGCGGCAGGCTTCTTGGGAGTTGTTTCTTTCTTTGCCATATTGATTTGATGTTTCGTTATTTCGGGATTACATTATGATGTTATTTCGGCATTTCGTCATGACGAGTTACTGAGCCTTCACCTTGAAAATGGCTTTCTTGATTTCCGGAGCATCAGTGATGCAGGGCATGTGACCGTCCTGGGGGAAGAAGATAGCGAACTGTCCCGGCTGTACGGTGACGAACGTCTGCGGCTGGGTGTCGCCATATTTCGTGATGTCCTTCTCTGCATTGTACTCGAAGGCGGGCAGGTCGCAGAGGGGCGTATAGCCGAAGGTCTCTGCGGCTGAGACGGGGATCTGGATGTCA
>ONPM01000135.1 GCA_900319715.1 uncultured Prevotella sp. | reverse complement strand
GGAAGGCGATAAGAAAGCCTTCGAGGCAGCAGGTCATTGTGCTGCCTATCACATCGACGATCAGGACATCTTTATCTGTCACGGCTACAGCATCGCCCATCAGGGTGCCTCGATCCTTATCCAGTGTCCCATCACTTGGACGCCTGACGGCTGGCCGACATTGGAATAAAGGTGAAAAGGTGAAAGAGTGAAAAGGTGAAAGAGTGAAATATTAAAAATAAGGAATGATGAAAAATATAAGAATAAAGGTAAAGGGCTTGGTGATAGGTGTTTCACTTTTTCACCTTTTCACCTTCTCACCTTTAGCACACGCACAGTCGTGGACGGCAGACAACGGGAATGGTACTTATACCAATCCGCTCTTTTACGATGAGTTCTCCGACCCCGACATCCTCCGTGTGGGCGACGACTACTATCTCGCTGGTACGACGATGCACACGGTGCCTGGCCTCGTCATACTCCACTCCAGGGATCTCGTGAGCTGGGAGAATATCGCCTATTGCTTCGACCGTTTCGACTTTGCGGATGACGCTTTCTCGCTGAAGAATCATCAGGAGATCTACGGTCAGGGCGTCTGGGCACCCGCCATCCGCTATGCCAACGGCCAGTTCTACGTCTTTACCAATATCAACGGCAAAGGCTTGCAGTGTTACACCGCCAAGGATATCCGCGGGCCATGGCAGCACCATAACATGCAGGGTCGTATCTATGACCTCAGCGTACTCTTCGACGACGATGGTAAGATCTATGCCATCCACGGTTATGGTGAGGTGAAGTGTACCGAACTGAAGCCCGACATGAGTGGTCCGATAGAGGAGACGGAGCGCACCATCATCCCTGAAGGCAGTGCCGTCGGCGAGGGTCACCACATGTATAAGATCAACGGGATGTACTATCTCATCTCCACCGACTACCGTCCCAATGGCCGCACCCTCTGCAGCCGTTCCAAGAGCATCTGGGGACCTTACGAGACCATCACCATCACCGCTGACGAGACCTTCGGCTACCATGCAGCATCGCTGACGCAGGTGCCGCAGGATGAGCAGTACCGCATTGGTCATGATGGCACCAAGTTCGGTATTCCCGAGGTCGACAAGGATGCTACCGCCTGTACGAACATCCATCAGGGTGGTATCGTGGAGGATCAGAGTGGCCAGTGGTGGGCCCTGTTGATGATGGACTTCCACAGCATCGGCCGCACCGTCACCCTCGCTCCCATCACCTGGAAGGATGGTTGGCCCATGTTGGGTCTCGAGGGTAATCTGGGCCGCGCTCCACGTACCTGGCGGAAGCCGGATGTACGGGGGAACGGAGGTGCGGGGGTACGGGGGTACGAGAATACCTCTTTTGCCCCATACGACCGTTCCGACGACTTTAACTATTCTCGCACCTCCTTACCCCCGCACCCCCGCACCTCCGATAAATCCCTCAAGCCCATCTGGCAGTGGAATCACAACCCCGACGACAAGATGTGGAGCCTGAAGAACGGTCGTCTCCGTCTCAACACGATGCCTGCCGAACAACTGATGTGGGCCCGCAACACCCTCACTCAGCGCGTCATTGGTCCTACCTCTGTCACCACCGTCGAACTCTATACGAAAGGCATGAAGGATGGTGATGTGGCAGGACTGGGGAACATCAACGTGCCCTGCTCATGGATCGGCATCGTGAAAGACGGCAACGATTTTACCCTGCAATGCTTCGAGCAACTGACCAACGATACCACAGTCCTCAAACCTCAAACCTCAATCCTCAAACCTCAAACCTCGAGAATCTACCTCCGCTGCATTGGTGACTACGACAACGACCAGATGCAATATGCTTATAGTCTGGACGGCAAGGAATATAAGACCCTGGGGCGCAAGATGCCCCTCAGTTATCAGTTGATTTCCTTCCAGGGCTCGCGCCATGCGCTCTTCGCCTTCAATGTCAAGGGTCGTAACGGCGGCTATGCCGAGTTCGACAACTTCACCGTCGAGGAGCCCCAGGCAGACCGTAGCCGTAACATCCCCCTCGGCAAGACCGTGCGCATCGTCAATCTGGCCACAGGGAAGCCCATGATCGCCCTGCCCCACGGACTGGTGTACGACACAGAGGTCTCCGACAAGAGTCCTCAGACCCGTTTCCGTGTCATCGACAAAGGTCAGGGCCAGGTGATCCTCCAGTGCGAGGACGGGCGCTATGTCTTTGTCTCAGGCTATGGCATCGCTGGTGATGTCCGCCTGACGACAGACGAGTCGAAGGCCGAGGTGTTCATGTGGCAGGACTACCTGAACCGCGAGTTCATGCTCATGTCGATGCGTACCCACCGCTATATCGGCAAGAGTCCCACCACGGGCAGTCCCTATTCGATGGACTTCACAGGTGCTGACCCAGCCCGCCGCAATGGGGCCGTGCTCCGTTGGGAGGAATAACACGACAGTATCAAAAAAAATGAATCCCGCTGCAGCGACGCAGCGGGATTCTTTTTTTTGATGCCTCAAGAGTCATTACTTGATCACGATCTTCTGACCGTTCTTGATGTAGATACCCTTCTTATGTGGGTTGGCGACCTTCATGCCTCGCAGATCGTAATAGTCACTGTCGTCCGACTGACGGCTAGTGACTCGCTGGATGCCTGTCGCTTCAGCATATTTATATCCCCAGATGCTGACGCCGTTCTTGGCCATGGCCGTAAAGGCCACCACCTTGTCGTCAGAGGGCTCCATCGTCTGCTCCACCATCACGCCCTGATAAAGCGTATTGCCCAGCGTGATGTTAATATACGACTTGCCTTCCTGGATGGTCCACTGGCCGCTGTTGTCGCCAGTGATCGTGCCGTCGGCATTGAGTGATATCTCCACGGGCTTGCTCAGAGCCTTCTTGGTGTGGTCGAGTTTGTAATTGTGGATCAGCAGTTTGTAGCCGCCTGCTATCTGGCCTGTGGCTATCTGCTGGCTGTTCGCGATGTCGGCACTTTTCACTTCCTCGCCAGTATACTCAAACGGGGCAGCGACGAGCCAGCCTTCTTCGTTCTGGAACACCTGGTGGACGCGCACCTCATGCCCCTCGCCACGATTCTGGAAACGGGTGTGATAGACCAGATAGGTACGTCCGTCCTCAGCGGCGATGATGGAGTTATGGCCCTGTGAGCGCTCAGAGTAGTTCTTCCTTGTCTGGTTGCCCCATTCGCCATAGGCACCGAAGATGTTCACACCGCGGTTGCCGTCGTTCTCGCTGGCACCGAAGTTCAGCAGGTAGCGTGGCAGGATGGCTTCGTTGCCATTGGCGTCGACATAGGGACCGTCGGGCTTCTCCGAACGGAACACGCGCATCTGATAGCCACCGTTGTTATAGTCGTTGGCGACACCGCCGGCAGCCAGTCCGCCATTGGTCACGAACAGGAAGTAATAGCCGCCGATATACTCGATATACGAGGCCTCGCCAGAGGCGTAGTAGCCACCGGCAATCTTCTTGCCGAAGTAGGGGTCGACGGTGATGCCGTTGCCCTCGCCCACCAACTCATAGTCGACGTCGTAGTCGCGCAGGCCTGTGTTCTCGTCGAGTTCGAGCATCCAGATGCCACCGCTCCACGAGCCGTACGACATCCAGAGTTTGCCTTCTTCGTCGTAGAACACGCAGGGGTCGATGTTGTTCGGATAGCGCTCGCCCCATTTGTTGCCCACGTTGTAGCGTTCTGGCAGCGAGGCCTGTTCGCCAATGACGATCTCCAGGTCGGTATCCTTGTAACTTGTACCGTTCTTGAATCCGCTGATCACCACGGGGGCCTGATAAGTGTAGGGACCCTCGATGTTGTCGGCAGTCAGCAGGACGATGCTCGAGAACCAGGCGTCGCCATTGACACTCATGTACATGCACCACTTCTGCATCGCCTTGTTGTAGACCACATCGGGTGCCCACAGGTTGCCGCCGATATTGTAGCCGCTGTTGCCACGCTTCGACCAGGCCTGGGCATCGAAGTTGAAGTCATACTCCTGCCCGCCCTTCTTCACTTTCGTGACGGCTGGCGTCGTAAAGGATACGTTGTCGGCAGCATCGTTGTTGCTGCCTGCTTTCCAAGGAGCGGTAAAGGCCGTCCAATTCATCAGATCCTTGGTCTTCGCCGCTGCACGGTGAGATCCAAAGATGTAATAGGTTTGCGTGTTAGGCTCCCACACGATACTGGGATCGTGGACGCTGACTCTTCCCAGCGTGTAGGCTGCAACGCTGATGGGCAGCAGCGCAAGGAGCAGAAGGATCAAATTTTTCTTCATAATCTTGTTTGTTTTAGTCATATATTATTTTGGTGCAAAGGTACAAAAAAAAACTGAAACAGACAAGTTTTTTGCTATATATTTATGGTATGTGTGAAATAAAAATCCGTGATGTTTTACCCCCTGCCACTTTACCTTGTCAGTAATGCCTGTTTACTCCGTTACCGATGCCTCCTAACCTTATAAAGGATAGGGCTTTATCTATATAACTCCCTATTCCTTACGCACTTACTAGGCATCCTTTACGCCCTTAACTGCCGTCCTTTATTTCGACGATTGGGGTTACTCGGTGGTGCGGTGGCGAAGAGATTTCGGTGGTGCGGGGGCGCGGGGGACAGCCTCTCCCGAGGCTGAGGGCGCGAGATTACTCTGCTGCGGAATCCTCTGCCCTTAGACTATTCTCGTACCACCGTACCCCCGCGCCCCCGTACCCCCGTACCCCCGAAATCCGTCCGCCACCTTCGGATCGTCGATGTGAGGAAACAGCATCATGGCATACTCCGACTTGCCATAGGCTCTGATCATGAATTTCTCTTTAGTCATAGATAAGATGTTTTTGATGTTAAAATGTTTAAGGTAAAATATTTGACGACAAAGGTACAAATAATTTTCGAATTATGCAAAAAAAAGTATAATAAAATAAAGAGTTTTGCGCAAATAGTTCCGTATTCAAATAGCAATCTTAAACTTTTACATATTCTTAGAAACTTAACAATTAACAA
>ONPM01000136.1 GCA_900319715.1 uncultured Prevotella sp. | reverse complement strand
GTCTGTGCCATAAAACAGGTCATTAACACAACTTTTAGTACTGATGGTTCCAAAGAATCCTCCCATGTTATCCTTTTTTGTTTACTGTTTACAGTTTACTATTTACAGTTGATTACTTCTAAAGACAGAACGGCTCTGCTCGCTTACTACTGAAAGGACGCAAGAACTTAAACCGTCAACTGTAACCTAAATTATATAAAATAGTATAGGAACGAGGCGATGCCTTCGAGAGCCGGCTTGCGCTGTCCCTCTATCTCTATCTTGAAATCAATCTCCACCACAGGCTGGCCGAAGCGCATCTTGTCCATGCCGTAGTTCACGAGCATCTTGATATTATTCACCTCGATGATCTGGTTCCACAGATACGGCAGCACGGAGAGTGTCAGGTAGCCGTGGGCGATGGTGCTGTGATACTGGCTCTCCTTCTTGGCCCTTTCCACGTCGACATGTATCCACTGATGGTCGAGTGTGGCGTCGGCAAAGAGGTTGATACGGTCTTGGTCGATCTGCAGCCAGTCTGAGACTCCGAGTTCCTGTCCCAGATGTGCTGCGAATTCATCGTAAGAATTAATTACTAATTTTCCCATTTTATCCTATTTATTTGACAGAGTATCTTTTTAAAGACATAGTAACATAATAACAATTTCTTATTAACAATTACTTCTCGCTATCAATTCTCTTACAAACTTTGATTCCTATGCTTTAATTTAATAATATGTTAATATGTTACTATGTCTTTAAAAGCAAAAAGTGACAAGTGCATTTTTACACTCATCACTTTTCACTTTCTTATACATCCTGATTCTCTGGACGCAGTTTGCGCACGGTCTCACCGGCGCGCCACATCTCCTGGTTGCGCATGGCTTCCAACTCTTTCTCCAGGCCAGCACGGTAGTCGGGCTTCGAGTTGGCGTCGATGGTGATCTGTGCCTCGTTGCCCGTCTGTACAGAGTAGTACAGCCACTCCATCACAGGCTTGATGGCGTCGTGGAAGCGGGGAGCCCAGTCGAGGGCACCGCGCTGAGCGGTAGTCGAGCAGTTGGCGTACATCCAGTCCATACCCTTTGCACCGAAGAGCGGGCCAAGGCTCTGTGTCAGTTCCTCAACGGTCTCGTTGAAGGCTTCCGAGGGAGAGTGTCCGTGCTCGCGGAGCACCTCGTACTGTGCCAGCAGCAGACCCTGGATAGCACCCATCAGCGAACCGCGCTCACCGGTGAGGTCTGAGGTAGCCTCGCGCTGGAAGGTTGTCTCGAACAGATAGCCGGCACCGATACCGATACCGAAGGCAATTGTCTTCTCCTTAGCCTTGCCCGTAGCATCCTGATAGACGGCGTATGAGCAGTTCAGGCCGCGACCCTCGCAGAACATCGTGCGGAGGCTGGTGCCAGAACCCTTCGGAGCCACCATGATCACGTCGACATCCTTCGGGGGAATCACACCCGTGCGGTCACTCCAGTTGATAGCGAAACCGTGAGAGTAGTACAGCGTCTTGCCGGGCTTCAGATATTTCTTGATGACGGGCCACTGCTGAATCTGACCAGCATCACTCAGAAGCATGCAGAGGATGGTGCCCTTCTCGGCGGCTTCCTCGATGGAGAACAGTGTCTTGCCGGGTACCCAACCGTCGGCCACAGCCTTGTCGTAGGTCTTACCCTGACGCTGACCGACAATCACGTTGAATCCGTTGTCGCGCAGGTTGCAGGCCTGGCCCGGACCCTGAACACCGTAACCGATCACGGCGATCGTCTCATTTTTCAATACTTCACGTGCTTTCTCCAAAGAGAACTCCTTGCTGGTGACAACAGTTTCCATCACGCCACCAAAATTCATTTCTGCCATAATTGACTTGTTTTTAAATGTTATACTTTTCCCTGTGTACCATGCCAGCCCTACCCGAAAGCCGTCGTCTTGTCAGTCCACTCAGGGCTTGCGCGAAGCCCCGACGAGGGGTTAACTATTTGAAATCGGTTGCAAAATTAATCAAATTCAGCCAATATTCAAAATAAAACGCCATTATTTTTGCTAAAAAGCATTTAATTGATTAACTTTGCACCGCAATCAACTATTCAGAATTCCGATAAACTTAAAAAATACTCAATTATTCTAATTTACGATGAAGAAAAGAATCTTATTTCTGACGTTGCTGGCCGTCGTGACAGTTACTGCGCCGGCCCAGCAAAAGTACCCGTGGCAGAACCCACAACTGCCCACGGCAGAGCGTGTGGAGAACCTCATTTCGATGCTGACGCCTGAGGAGAAGGTCGGCCTGATGATGAACAAGTCGATCTCCATCGACCGTTTAGGCATCCCTTCCTACAACTGGTGGAGCGAGGCCTGTCATGGTGTGCGCCAAGGTGGCTATACCGTGTTCCCCCAGCCCATCGGCATGGCTGCCGCCTTCAGCGAGAAACTGGTCTACGACGTGTTCTCAGCCGTGAGCGACGAAGCCCGCGCCAACTGGAACCGCACCGACCACAACGACCCCAAACTGTTTAATGTGCCCATGGGCGTCATCTACTACCCAGGCAACCCCGAACTCACCTTCTGGTGTCCGAACGTGAACATCTTCCGTGACCCCCGCTGGGGACGAGGCCAGGAGACTTGCGGCGAAGACCCCTATATGAATGCCGTGCTCGGCGTACAGACCGTGCTCGGCATGCAGGGCAATGACAAGCGCTACTTCAAGACCCACGCCTGTGCCAAGCACTACGCCGTACACAGCGGTCCGGAACCCCTGCGCCACTCGATGAACGTCGAGCCCACCAACCGAGACCTCTGGGAGACCTATCTCCCCGCCTTCAAGGCCCTTGTGAAGAAGGCCGACGTGCGCGAGGTGATGTGCGCCTACCAGCGTTTCGAGGGCAGGCCCTGCTGCACCAGCGACCGTCTGCTCATCGACATCCTGCGCAACAAATGGGGCTACGATGCCATCGTACTCACCGACTGCGACGCCATCAACAACTTCTTCAACCGCGGCCAGCACGAGACCCACAAAGACCCCCTCTCCGCCTCTGTCGACGCTGTGCTCAACGGTACCGACCTCGAGTGCGGTAAGGTGTTCATGGTTCTCACCGAGGCCCTGCAGAAAGGGCTCATCAAGGAGAGCGACCTCGACGCCCATCTGCGCAAGACGCTCACAGGCCGTTTCGAACTCGGCATGTTCGACCCTGCCGACATGCTGCCTTGGGCTAACCTCGGCCCCGAGGTCATCAGTTGTGAGGCCTTCGACGCCCTTGCCACCCAGGCTGCCCGCGAGTCGATGGTGCTGTTAGAGAACAAAGGCAACGTCTTGCCGCTCTCAAAGAACATCAAGACGCTGGCCGTCATTGGTCCTAACGCCGACGATGCCGCCATGCTCAACGGCAACTACGGAGGCACGCCCACAGAGGCCCACACCCACTCGCTGCTCGACGGACTCCGTGCAGCCCTGCCTAACACGAACATCATCTACCGCAAGGCCTGCGAACTCAACGACGAGTATGCCACCGTCCACCACCTGCAGGACTTCAACGGCGGCAAGGGCGTGAAGGTAGAGTTCTATAATAATAAGGAACTCGTAGGCGAGCCCGCCAAGACCGATTACCATACCGAGCCGTTCAACTTCTCTACCTTTGGCGCCTGGGGCTTTGCCCAGGGCGTGAGTCGCGACTCGCTCTCCGTGCGCATCAGCGGACAGTACAAGGCCACTTTCACCGGTGAGATGAAATACACGCTGACCACCGACAACGGTTATGTCCTGAAGGTCAATGGCGAGGTGGTCGAAGAAGCCAAAGGCGGCATGCGTCGCGGCTTCGGCTTCGGAAGGAAGCCCGAGTACAAGTCGTTCCCCGTCGAGGCCGGCAAGACCTATGATGTAGAGATCGAATACCGTCATGGCAACGGACAATTCGCCATGCTGCGTGGTGACATCTGCGAGCGCATCCTCGCTGACTTCACCGACCTCGCTAAGGAGGTGAGCGTGGCCGACGCCATCGTCATCATCGGCGGCATCTCTGCCCAGATGGAGGGCGAAGGCGGCGACAAGGCCGACATCGAACTGCCGAAGGTGCAGCAGATGCTCGTCCGCGCCATGCACACCACGGGCAAGCCCGTCATCTTCGTCAACTGCTCCGGCTCTGCCATCGCCTTCGGCAGTGTCGAGGGCGAATACGATGCCCTGCTCCAGGCCTGGTATGCCGGTCAGGGCGGTTCCAAGGCCCTTGCAGAAGTGCTCCTCGGCGACTACAACCCCGGCGGCAAACTGCCCGTCACCTTCTATCGCTCGAACAACGACCTGCCCGATTTCCTCGACTACTCGATGAAGAACCGCACCTACCGTTACTTCGAGGGTCAGCCGCAGTACGCCTTCGGCTACGGACTCTCCTACACCACCTTCGCCGTCGGCAAGGGCAAGATCACCGCCAAGTCGGCCAAGGCTGATTCCAAGAAGCCCTTCTGCGTAGTCGTGGTCCCCGTCACCAATACCGGCAACTGCGAAGGCACCGAGACCGTACAGGTCTACGTAAAGGCCCTCGACGACCCCGGAGCCCCCATCAAGGCGCTGAAGGGCTTCAAGAAACTCTCGCTGAAACCTGGTGAGACACAGCAGGCCGTGATTAGCCTCGACGCAGAGGCCTTCGAATACTACAACGAAGCCATCGACGAACTCTCCGTGAAGCCCGGCCGCTACCAGATCCTCTACGGTACCTCATCGCTCGACAAGGACCTCCAAGCCCTCGACTTCAAGGTGAACTGAACCTCCGTCATAGATAACTAAGAGCCCCTCGCCGTTTGGCGCGGGGCTCTTTTTTGTGGAGTGAGGACGCACCTCCTGACTTAGGAGGGGAAGAGGTTACCCATTGCCGTCGTCATTGCCGGGACCTGGCTCAGGCTCAGGCTCGTAGGCAGGGTCGTAGGTCTCCTCGAAGACCACGTCCTTCACCAGCGCCTTGGCCACGACGTACTTCTGGGTAATCTTGCCCTGCTTGTTCACCGTCTGACCTACCACGATGCGCTCAGTCTCAGGCTGGAACAGCACCCTTCGCGTGGTGATGGTGGCTGCGCCGCAGTCC
>ONPM01000137.1 GCA_900319715.1 uncultured Prevotella sp. | reverse complement strand
AGGACATTCTACGACAATCTGAAAGCTGTCCCCACGAAACATCTCCATCTTCATAGGGCTTATCTTCTGTAGGTCTTCAACAATATCGCGCAAGACTTTAATCAACAAGTCTCGCTTGTCTAAAGAAATCTGCTCCGAACGGACTATATCGCCTGTAATTATTGCCTTAATCTCCATATTTCGTAACATATTTAGTGACTTCGGGTGCAAAATTACGAAAAAAAATGGAATACAACAACCTTTTTCGGTTGTTTTTGCCTTTTACAACCAAAAAGGGTTGTATTTTGGGTTTACAACCAAAAAAGGTTGTTACAAGCAACGATAAATGGAGGCAAACAGAAAATTCAATCTTCCATTTGCCTCCATTTATTTACTTCACAAAGAACAGGTCAAACTCCACTTGCCTACGGAACTTGATGGACTTCACAGGTCTGCCATGCCATCGGCAGAAGGCGATGTAGTCATTGTAGATGTTCCTGTCACCACGCTCTATCTTCCGCAGCAGTCGGCTCTTGGGACGCTTGGAGGTGCCGAGGATGGCGTATGGCCCGACGTTGTAGGCCAGTACCGAGAGCAACAGCGCATCCTTGCCGTAGCCACGGAACAGATATAAGTTTCGCATCAGGTCGAGACGGAGCAGTAAGTCACCCTGTTTTCTGGTCATCGTCCGTGCTGAGTACCGTTCACCTTTCTGAAGTTGGTGGCCATAGCCGATATACGGATAGTTCTTGGTCGTGTGCCAGCCCTCGAAGTGCTTGATACAGGCGACGGCCATTTCAAATTGTTTTTCCGTGTATGGCAGTTTATTGGGTGTCGCCCTTGCCATCCCCACCGTGCATATGCACAGGAGCGACAGCAGCCTAATCCTCATCCTTTTCATCCTTTTTGTTCTCGTTGTTGAAGTTGAACGTCAGCGTCTGGCTGTTGCCGTTGCTATCCTCAACGACCACGATGAACTTGTGCGCATCGGTACTGGCTGAAGTGTAATAGAGCCGGAAGGTCTCGTTTTCCAGCAGGTAGCGGTCGTTGGGCTGGAGGATCGTGCCGTTCTCCATCCTCAGCGAACCCGTACCATCGTAGAGGAACCAACGGATGGTGTAGAGCGTATTCTTGTAGTCGCCCTCCTTCGCCAAGTGGCAACGGATTTCCACCGTCTGCCCACGCAGCACCTTCGTCGGCACAGGCATCACCTCCACCTCAAACGGGTAGTTGGTCTGAATGTCCAGGTCATCCTCGCAAGAAGTAAAACCAACCAGTGCGGCCATCATCGTGGCGCACATCATCACTTTCTTCAATAATTTCTTCATAATTTCAGTTTCGATTTTGTTTGTTGTTTGTTCGTTAATTGCTTTTGCAGGTATTCGTTCACGTCCTTGCAGGGACGGAAAACGACGGAGAAGTCCTTCACTCTGTCACCGTATCGTTTTTGCAGGGCAGCGAGGCATTTCTTTCCGGCATCGTCATTGTCGAGCCAGCATTTTATCAGTTCATAATTGTCTAAATGCTTGTACGCCTTTTCCTTGTTGGCTACAGAGTTCAATACAAGATTGTCCTCCGTCCTACCATATCCCAACGTCAAGCCTGAGAGATAATCAATGAATCCCTCATAGACGTTGACCGTAGCCGAGCCGTGCCTGATGAGCGACACTGCCTTTGGCGGGATGCTGCCCTTGAAGAACCTATTGCGAATCTCATAGCCACCGTCCTCGTTTGGGAAGCCCACGGCAAAATAGTTCTTGTCGTGCAGCCTGTAGTGAATCTCCACGCAGTTTGCCGATGCGATGTCCGAGGGAATGCCCCTCTCCCGAAGGTAAGCCAGCAGTGCCGGATGTCCCAACGGTTTTACCTCCACGTCCGTGAACTGAGGCACCGCTGGCTCTGGCTCATATTTTGGAGGCTCTGACCGTTCTATCGGATTGTTCGTCACCTCGCCGATGTACCTCGCCTGTGCCATGAAGTCGTTGGAGTTGATCATCATTCCCGCCAGCGTAAAAATGTCGCCGCCTACACCCGCCCCGAAGTCATTAAAGATGTTCTTCTCCGTATTCACGCAGAACGACGGCGTGCTGTCCGAACGGTAAGGCGCATGGAACCACACTTCCTTGCCCCGCTTCTTCGTTGACTTGCAGCCGAGTCGGTGCATGAAGTCCGTGATGGGCATGTCGCGTATTTCCTCTATCGTCATCGCCTGTCAGTTGATAATCATTTTCAGCCCCACGCCGTACTGCGTATGGAAATGACCAGTGTCGTTGCCCCACAGGCATCGCTCACGCACATTACCCATCAGAGCCAGACGATCTGTGAGATATACCTCAATGTTAAGCGTCACTGCTCCACCATAGATAAAGGCATTCCTGTCCTGTAGTGTGGCACCGTCAGGCAGCAGCGTCTTGCCCCAGTTCACTGTCTCATAACCTGCCAAGGCAGAAGCACCACCATAGACAAACAGGGTCTTGCTGGCATCCGTGAGCAGCTTCTGATAGTAGCCGCCCTCTGCCGTGAACTGAACGACGGGGATGACCGTGTCCTCGTCGTAGTCGTATTCACGCTGCAGATACTCGCCGCCGAACACCCACTTACTGCCGTTCTTCGTGTAGGTGGAAAGCGCCACGCCGCCACTGAATGCTGCACTCAACGGCTTGCCGTCCACGAAAGCACCGCTAACCTCAATGCCCTGCATCTTGGGCAAACATCGCTGTGCGGAGACTTGCCCCATAGTCAGGGCAAGCACTCCAATCATCAATAGTTTCTTCATCTTCTACTTCACTTTAAGTTCTGAAATCAGTTTTGCACGTACCAGGTCCGAGTTCTCAATGACGAACTGCTGATTACGCCCGCCGTTCTTCTCTGCCAGTTCCACCACCAGACACTTGTCATCGGGCAGCGTGAACTTATCCATCGTCCACACCGTGCGCTCCGACGAGTTGCCCGATACGTTCAGCACGAAGTTCTGTGTGCGCAGGGGCTGGATCACCTGCTCCTGAATGGCCGTTCGCTTCACCACCTTCTTATCCACAATCTTCCATGTCACGTAGTCCACATCGAACGGTACATTGCTGGAGTTCTTGATTTCCGTGTGGAAGTACAGCAGCCCATTGTGCGTATAGATGCCCTTCAGCAAGAAACGGATGCCGAAGTCTTTGCTGCCGATGTGTTTTACTATTCGCTCGTTCTGCTTCCAGATACTCTTCATCACTAATCGCACCAGCACGGGACTCTCGCTGCCTAACTCTTTGAGATAAATGTCCATTGAGTTATTGGGTCTGTTCACCTTCGAGCCATCATGGATGAAGTCCTTCATCTCGATGTTCAGTTTGTCCGGCTCCTTGGCGTACTTCACGTTAAAGGCATAAAAGCTGCCGTCCTCTGTGATGACGCTCATGTTCGTCTCGCCCTTGAACCACTTCTTTGTAGCTTTTACACGTATCACGTTCTCTGCGCCGTCTGCCTTACCCGCCATGATGTTCGCCGAACCTAAGTCCACGTAGGTCACGGAGGCAGGGAAGATAATATGTACAGTCTTGTCGAAGGTCACCTGCAATCCGTGAGGCGGAATCATGCAATCGTAGGTAATACTGCGCGTCAGCCCCTGAAACAAGTCGCCGTCCTGGGGCAAAGTCGTTTCCTGTGCGTTCACTGCGCTTGCACCCGTTAGCAGGGCGCAAGCCATCATCAATACTTTCTTCATTCTCATTCTCATTTGTCTGTTTGTTAATTGGTTATACTTTTAGTTCTCCTTCTGGTAGAGCAGCACCTGATACCCGGCCTTCAGATGCACTGTGATTGTTCGCATCTTCTTTGCCACATACTGGCTCGTCCCCTGAATCAGTCCCTTGCCGACGTCAGATACCAGTTGCGCCTTCGCATCCGACGAGATGTTGATGCTGCTACCCATCGACCCACCCATGTTTGCGGCAACCTCCTTGGCGGCACTCACCTCCACCGAGTTGGGAATGAAGATGCCCTCCTGTCCGTCAGTGTCATAGACCGACAACTCCACTGGAATGATCATCCTGCCGTTCTCTATCGAGGTAATGGTGATGCAGAGCCGTTCGCCCTGGATCTTCGTCGCGCCGACCACAATAGAGTTCTTCGGGATAATGCGCTCGTCCACCGCCATCGGCTCCAAAAGCCGGAGTCTCACCGTCTGCCCGTCAGTCACGGTCTGGTAGCCATAGACCGATGCCGAAATCGTGTTCTTGCGACTGACACCGCCATTGGTACCTACCGCAGTATTGAACGAATTGAAGGCAAAACCGCCATCGTCATCCCCACTGTCATACGCCTGATTGCTCAGTGCCGAGACCACCGTCTTTGCCACCTGCTGCATGGGCGAGACCTTGCGCTTCTTCCCCTGCTGGCCCGAAGTCCCCTGTTCTCCTGCTCCAGCGTAGGCTACCTGACCGTTTCCTCCCTGTGCCGTTGGCATATACTTGGCAGCGAGTTGATAGGACTTTTCCATCAAGGCCAACTGGTCGTCAACATTATTCCCGCTTGATGCAGTCTGTGACGTCAGTTTCTGCTCCAGTTCCGCTATGCGGTTCTTCAGTTCCTGGTTGACAGCATCGCCTGACGGCTGATAGAAACTGCCGAGTGTCTGGCTCAGTTCGTTGCATGCCGCCGCCGACTGCTGCACTCTCTGCTTTGCTGGCGACACCTCTTCGTCCTTATGTTCAGCCTTTGCCATCAGGTTCATGTCGTCAGTCACCGCGACGGAATCCGTCTCACTCACCGAGTACGCCCCCAGGTC
>ONPM01000138.1 GCA_900319715.1 uncultured Prevotella sp. | reverse complement strand
CATTGTGCCGGGATGGCGCTTCTCAAGATTGATGCGGGCAATGCCGCTGTTATACACCTGACGGAAGAACTTCTTGAAGTCTGTACGCCGTTTGTGCCATACCCAGGCTTCAGGGAAAAGTCTTGGACTATAGCCCGCCTCTACGATGCGGTAGGAGAAGTCGATATCCTCGCCAAAGCGCATCTTCGTGAATCCTCCTAACTGTAGATATACATCACGGCGGATGCCCATATTAAACGAACGGGGATAGAACTTGTCGAGTTTTGCCTTGCCGCCTCGGATGCCGCCCGTGGTGAAGAACGAAGTCATCGAATAACTGATGGCCTTCTGCACAGGAGTGAACGATGGGTGGGCTGCGTCTGGACCACCAAAGGCGACAATCGGAGGTACGGCGGTGTGGTGGTACGGTGGCGCGATATTACTTTCATCCTCTGAACATTTCTCGTACCTCCGCACCTCCGCACCCCCGTACCCCCGAATTTCTCTATCAACTGCTGCCAAATAGCCTTCAGGCACCTGGACCGCTGTTCTCCTTGTTGTAATAATGCAAAGCAAGGATGCCTGCGTACTTGTCGCAAACATCCTTGCAGGTCTTTACCGATCCGTCCTCCACAATAATCACTTCGAAGTCCTTCTGTGTCTGATTAGATAGGCTTTCGAGGAGTTCGCCCACTTCATCGGGACGATTGTATACGGGGACGATGACCGAGTATTTCATTATTCCTTCACGCGCTGCAGATAACTGCCGTCACGAGTGTCAACCTGGATGAGGTCGCCTTCGTTGATGAACAGGGGCACACGCACCTCAACGCCAGTCTCCAGTGTAGCAGGCTTCAGAGTGTTGGTAGCGGTGTCACCCTTGATACCCGGCTCAGAGTGAGTGACGCGAAGAACGGTCTTCACGGGCATCTCGGCATAGAGGATGGTGCCGTCGGTAGTATCGGAAACGACCTCCACGATGTCGCTCTCCTTCATATACTCATGTCCAATCACGAGTTCGTTGTCGATGGGAATCTGCTCGAAGGTCTCCTGGTTCATGAAGATACGGCCAGACTGGTCCTCGTAGAGATACTGATAGGGACGACGCTCGATGACAACGTCCTCCAGTTTCTCACCGATGTTGAAGCGGCGCTCCAGTACGCGGCCGTCGCTGACGTTCTTGACCTTAATAATCATGATAGTGTTACCCTTGCCTGGCTTGCGGTGCTGGAAATCGATGCACACCCAGATGCCACCGTCCATGCGAATGGCGGTGCCTTTTTTAATGTCTTGTGAATTAATCATATACCTATAAATGTTACTTTTGTATCGTTTTCGGGTGCAAAGTTACGCAAATTCTCGAAAAAAACACAAAAAGTTGCACTAAATTTCGAATATTTCTTGCGTAATTCAAAAGAAATGAGTACTTTTGCACCCCAAAACGTTGAATTTGAACAAATAAATAATTATAAGAAGCAATGAAAAGAACATTTCAGCCGCACAATCGCCGTCGCGTCAACAAGCACGGCTTCCGTGAGAGAATGGCCACCAAGAATGGTCGCCGCGTACTGGCTGCCCGCCGTGCTAAGGGCCGCAAGAAGTTAACGGTTTCTGATGAGAACCACGGCAAGTAATTCCTGCCTAGGTCATCGAAATTCCGGATAAAACAGAGTGAAGTGGAGAGCGATCTTCACTTCTTTCTGTTTTTATCCCCTTATTATTTGGTTATCTGCTCACTTATTCGTACCTTTGGCTTCGCCGAAAGTACTTTCGTTCGAGAAAACTCAAATAATATTTGGTTATCTGCTCACTTATTCGTACCTTTGCACATGATAAATTAAGTAATCAGATGAAAGCAAAGGAATTCTTCGGAAAGTTTGCAAGTCCTTTCCTATGGTGCAATCTGTTGGCGATGCTGATAGTCGTTGTGCTTTTGGCACTGGGTGTGAAATATGGACTCGATTGGTATACTCGACATGGCGAAGGCGTCAGGGTGCCTAAAGTGGAGGGTATGGACTATGCCAGGGCTCGTAGTCTGATAGAGGGCTATGGTCTGAATGTAATGGTCAGTGATTCGGGCTACAATAAGTCGATGGCCGCAAATAGCATTCTCATACAGAACCCTGGTGCAGGTACGACGGTGAAGATGGGACATACGATCTATGTGACGGTCAATTCCCCCTCGTCGCCATCGTTCCCCATCCCTGATGTTGTTGACAACAGCAGTTACCGTGAGGCTGAGGCTAAACTCATGGCGCTGGGTTTCAAACTGACTCCCCCCCAGGAGGTGGCTGGCGAAAAAGACTGGGTCTATGGCATACTCAGTCACGGTCGTCGTGTATCCGCCGGTGACCATGTCTCTATTGACTCTCCGTTGACGCTGATGATTGGAAGTGGCGAGTACGACTCTGGTGAGGAACTGGAATACATTGAACCGGAATACCGTCTGATGGAGAGCGGTAACGTGGACGAATTTGAAGAGATGTCGGAATGACAGACTATGCAGAAAGGCTACAGCCAGACGAGTTCTCTGATGACGAATTGGAACTGATGTCTGACGGAGACGCTGTGGAGGGTGAACTCTACGAGCACTTTCGTATGGAGGTAGACAAGGGACAGGAATCCGTCCGCATTGACAAATACCTCTCCGAGCACCAGCCACACTCCAGCCGTAACCGGATCCAGAAGGCTGCAGATGCAGGGTTCATCCATGTCTGTACTGCCGACGATCAGAAGCAGGGACGGAGTGCCCATCCGGTTAAGAGCAACTACAAGGTGCGCCCTGGCGATGTCATCACTCTGATGCTCAACCGTCCGCACTACGATACAACCATTACGCCAGAGGATATTCCCCTCGAAGTGGTCTACGAAGACGACGACCTCATGGTCATCAATAAGCCTGCAGGCATGGTGGTTCATCCAGGTTGTGGCAACTTCAGCGGAACGTTGGTCAATGCCATTGCCTGGCACTTGAAAGATCTGGAGACCTACGACCCTAACGATCCTGAGGTTGGACTTGTCCATCGAATCGACAAGGATACCAGTGGACTTCTCGTCGTGGCAAAGACACCTGATGCCAAGACCACCTTAGGCAAACAGTTCTTCAATAAGACGACCCATCGTAGTTATAATGCACTGGTTTGGGGAAATTTTGTGGAGGATGTAGGAAGGATAGAAGGAAATATCGGTCGTGACCCGAGAGACCGTTTGCGGATGGAGGTGTTCCCTCCTGACTCGGAGATTGGCAAGCCTGCCGTCACCCATTATAAGGTGTTGGAACGATATGGTTATGTCACTCTGGTGGAGTGCATTCTCGAGACGGGACGCACACATCAGATCAGAGCCCACATGAAGCACATCGGCCATCCACTGTTCTGCGACGAACGCTATGGCGGAACGGAAATCCTCCGTGGTGAGCGGACAGCCAGTTACAAGGCCTATATCCAGAACTGTTTTAAACTCTGTCCACGGCAGGTGCTCCATGCCCGAACGCTGGGATTCGTCCATCCTTCGACGGGTGTTCAGATGGACTTCACTTCCGAATGGCCCGAGGATATGGCGGCCCTTATCGACAAGTGGCGCAAATATGTTCGTAATATAGAAAAAACGTAATAACACAATAGAAATGAAAAACTTCAAAAGAACGATTGCCATCGTCTGTGGTGGCGACTCATCCGAGCACGATGTGTCTTTGCGCTCGGCTCAGGGACTTTACTCCTTCTTCGACAAGGAGCGTTATGATGTCTATATCGTTGACATCAAGGGACAGGATTGGCATGTTGAACTGCATGACGGTACGACAGCTAAGATTGACCGCAACGATTTCTCCTTTATAGAGAACGGAAAGGCCAAGTTGTTCGATTATGCCTATATCACCATCCATGGTACTCCAGGTGAGAACGGTCTGCTGCAAGGCTACTTTGATCTGATTGATCTGCCTTATAGCACCAGTGGCGTGTTGGTAGAGGCTATGACTTTCGATAAGTTCGTACTTAACCAGTATCTTCGTGGTTATGGTGTCAGCGTGGCCGACTCCCTGCTGATCCGCAAGGGCTATGAGGAACTGGTCAGCGATGATGAGGTTGAGGAGCGCATCGGCATGCCCTGCTTCGTGAAACCTGCTGCCGACGGTTCGTCGTTTGGCGTCTCTAAGGTGAAGAATAAAGATCAGTTGGCCCCAGCCATCCGCAAGGCGATACTGGAGAGCCCGGAGGTTATGGTCGAGAGTTTCCTTGAAGGGACGGAGATCACACAGGGTATCTACAAGACCCGTGAGAAGACTGTTGTCTTCCCAATCACGGAGGTTGTGACCAGCAATGAGTTCTTCGACTACGACGCCAAGTATAATGGTCAGGTGCAGGAGATCACGCCGGCTCGTATCTCGCCAGAGATAGCAGACCGCGTGTCGAAGATTACCAGCCATATCTATGATATCCCATCCGCATCGACTATATCATCTCGAAGGAGGGTAAGATATCCATGCTCGAGGTGAACACCACACCGGGTATGACTGCCACCAGTTTCATTCCCCAGCAAGTGCGGGCCGCCGGCCTTGAGATGAAGGATGTGCTTTCGGATATTGTCGAGAACTCTTTTTAATTGAGAATTGAGAGTTGAGAATTGAGAATTATGATTACCTAATCCCTTGAGTTATGTTGCAGAGGAAAGAGAACATAATATTGGCAAAGACGGATGCATTTGGTGATCGAATTCTCAAATTGTATCAGTATTTGATCAAGGAAAAGCAAGAGTTTGTCCTTTCTAAACAGATACTGAGGAGTGGAACCAGTATTGGCGCAAATACCGCAGAGGCTCGAAATGCTCAAGGAGAAAAAGATTTTGTAAATAAACTGAATATTGCATTAAAGGAAGCGGATGAGACGGATTATTGGTTGAGGAAGTTACAGTCAGGTGAGTATATTACTGCATGTCAGTATGAGTCGATGCATAACGACAATGAAGAAATCATAAAGATTCTGACTAAGATAATAAAAACGATGAAACAAAAAATCTTATAGTTCATGGAGTCTGGTAATCATAATTCTCAATTCTCAGGCCATATGAGCCGGAGGAGATGAAGCAGGCGTTCGAGGATTTGCTCAACGATCGCCAGTTCAATGTCATCATGAAGGGCTTTGCTCCGTGGTTGCCGAAGGGCATTCGCAACGGACTGCTCCGACTGGCCTTCACGGGAGTCAAGACACCGCTCGACTTCCAGTTGCGGTTCATGAAGCCCATTGTGAAGTATATCATCCGCAAGCATACCGATGGCTGTACTTTCGATGATCATTTGTTGTCAACTGTAAACCAAAGATACACCTTTGTCAGTAACCATCGTGACATCGTACTTGACTCAGCCTTTCTGGATGTGAAACTGGTAGAGGCTGGCTATCCCACTACCGTCGAGATCGGTATCGGCGATAACCTGCTCATCTATCCTTGGATCAAGCGGCTGGTTCGAATGAATAAGGCCTTCACTGTTCGCCGCGGTCTCTCTCTTCGTGAGACACTGGCTGCCTCACAACTGATGAGCCGATACATTCATTTTGCCGTGACGCAGAAGAAAGAGAATATATGGATTGCCCAGCGAGAGGGTAGGGCGAAAGACTCTGACGACCGTACACAGGAGGCTGTGTTGAAGATGTTGGCGATGGGTGGCGACCTCCATGAACTGAATATCGTACCCTTGACCATCAGTTACGAATACGATCCCTGTGACTATCTCAAGGCCCAGGAGTTCCAGCAGAAACGCGACAACCCAGCCTTTAAGAAGTCAAGACAGGATGACCTCGACAATATGAAGACGGGCATCTTCGGCTATAAGGGCCGTGTCGTCTATCGGGCTGCTGCACCTGTATGCACCTGGCTCGACGAACTGTCCGACCTGCCTAAGACCGAGTATTACAAGGCGGTGGCCGAACGGATGGACAAGGAGATCCATCGGAATTACGAGTTGTTCCCGTGCAACTATATTGCTCTTGACGAACTACAAGGTGATACGGCCAATGCCGCCCACTACACAGAGACAGACAAGCAGCGCTTCGAGGCCTATATGGCAGGGCAGATAGCCAAGATTACTCTCGACAACAAGGATGAGGCTTTCCTCCGTGAACGTATCCTTACCATGTATGCTAATCCAGCGATAAATAAAGGTAAAAGTGAACAGTGAAAAGTGAAAAATTTGCTGCCGCATTATGTTAGGTGAAGTGTGAAAGTGAATAAATTGACAGTGAATATGAAGATCAATTGCAAAGAATACCGGTGTGTGATGAAGCGGCAGATAACTGCTGCTTCAACAGTCCTTCTCTGGGCGGTAGCAAATTTTTCACTTTTCACTGTTCACTTTTACCTTCTCTCCTGCACTCAGGATACCTATGACAAGGGTGATGGACCATATTCTCTGATGCGTGGTGATTTTGTCGAGGCGCAGGTGGGTACAGACAAGAGTATCGTCTCCCTCACTACTGATGAAGGTGAGACCCTGCCTTTGTCGCAGCCCTATGCCGCCAAATGGATCTCCCGGCCTGATACGGTCTATCGCTGTATGCTATATTATAATAAGGTACGCGATAGTAAGGGTCAATATGTGGCTGAGGCGATCTCTGTAGGCGAAGTGCCTTGTCCGACGGTGATTAACCTTGCAGAAATGGATATGCCGATGAAGACGGACCCCGTGAAGTTTGAGAGTGCCTGGCTGAGCAAGTCCGGCAGATATCTCAATCTGAGTTTCTCCTTGATGACGGGAACTGCAGATGATAATGAGGCCATTCACTTGTTGCGTGTTGTTCAGGATGAGGTGACTGAGCATCCGGATGGCACTAAGACCAGTCATCTCCGTCTGTACCATAATCAGGCAGGTGTTCCGGAATACTATTCGGTGAAGGTCTATGCCAGCATCCTCACCTCACAGATCCCTACAGACTCGGCCTGCATCTCCATCAACACTTATAAGGGGATGGTCGCGAAGACCTTCAAGTTACGGTAATGTCAATGATGAAAGCCAGGATAGCCATATTCGTTTCAGCGGTCATAGTCGTCTTCTGTTTCTTCCAGTTCTGGTACCCTTATCACTTCTTCTATCATGAGCAGAACCAGATCTTCCTTTGGGAATGGGCTTACGTTTCAGGTCTTTTCCAGAAAGCAGGCGGGCTTGCGTCGCTGATAGGCGAATTCCTGACTCAGTTTTATTATTACCTGTATGCCGGGGCAACGATCCTGACCCTCTGCATCGCATTGGCTGGCTTGTTGATGTATTCGACGCTGACAAACCTGAAGGTAAACGCTTGGATGGCACTGGCGGTGGGACTTGGTATGATGGCATTCCTGACCGTGTGCCATTTCAGTGTCAGTTATAAGTTGTCGTCTACTGTTAGCATCGTGGGTTGGCTGCTGTTCTTATGGGTCGCCTCTACCGTCAGGGCCAAAGGGCTGCGGCTGGTGTGTATGCTGGTGGTATTGCTGCCGTCATACCTGTTCTTCGGAACACCGGAGATAAAGCGCCTGCAGGCTCCCGACTTCGTCTTGGAGAAGAATTTCGCCGTAGACAATGAATATCGCTTTGGCAATTATGACAAGGTGCTCGACATCGTCAGGACTTCTGACGGCTGGACGGATCAGATGCTGTTCTTCTATAATCTCGTCTATGCCCAGCGTGGCCAACTGCCTGACCACCTGCTCGACTTCACCCCCAATAACCTGGGCACATTTGAGAAGATCGGTCCGGAGACTCCCCGTCTGACCATCATCAACATGAATGAACTCTATTGGGCCTTGGGCGACATGACCTTCACGGAGCGTGCCGCCATGATGACCAATGTATTCTCGCCAGAGAACCGCAATGTCAGGATGATGAAGCGCCTGGCAGAATGTAATATCGTCAGTGGCGACAGTATTGCTGCGCAGAAATATCTCCGTATACTTGGCAAGACCTTCGTCTATAGCGGTTGGGCAGAGGCGACACAGCAACATCTGGCTCAAGGGCAGTTGCCTCCCTATCTGGCCCAGAAGACACCTTTCGTCAATCATCGCGACACCATCACCATCAGCGATAATGCCCATTTCCTGATGATGCAGTTGCTGGATCACAATCCAGACAATATGATTGCACTCGACTATATTCTCTGTAGCGACCTCCTGCTGAAAGACATCATGAACTTCAAGCGCGACTATGACCGATACTGCTCTGACAAACCACGTCTGAAGCCTCTTTATCAGGAGGCCCTGTGCATTTGGCTGGCTGGCTCTGATGCCTCTCAGGAGGAATGGCAGTCTTATATCAAGATGGGTGATGTGATGAAGCGGTTCGTCGATTACAACAACCAGCGTGGCAACCCACGGTTCAAGGGCACTTACTGGTATTACTTTGACAAGATAAAGGCTCCGGAGATATAGTTATAGTTTACAGTTTACGGTTTACAGTTTACAGATGATTACCAAGATAAACAGAAATGGTGGCAGGAAGGGCGTGCGAGGTATTCTCTCACCTCTCATATTCCTCATCCTATTATCCTGCACACCGACACCAGAGAACGTGCAGAAGAGCAGCGACCTGCCGTCCATCTATCCAGACTACTGTGATGTGACGATTCCAGAGAATATCGCTCCTATGAATTTCCTGCTTCGGGCCGATTGCGAGGCTATCGAGGTGAAGGCTGGGGAGTTGCGTATCAACGCCCGTGGCAATGAGGTTGTCTTCGATATTGACGACTGGAAGGGCATGCTTTCTCAGAATGCAGGCAGGGAGATAGAGGTTACCGTCTCGGCCTTGATTAATGACCAGTGGATTGAGTATCAACCCTTCCGATGGCAGGTCGTCAAAGATAAGATTGATCCCTATCTCACCTATCGTCTGATAGAGCCAGACTATGAAATATGGAATAACGTGCAGATCCAGCAGCGTTGCGTCGAGAACTTCGACGTGAATGCCATAGGTCATTACGAGCAGTTGGAAAACCGCTGCATGAACTGCCACACCTTCGCCAGCCAGGACCCCAACCTCTCTATGATGTATGTCCGTGGGCCTAACGGTGGCGCCATCCTTAATCAGAATGGGCGACTCAGCAAACTCGACATCCCGGGCAGCGTCTATTTCGGCTTCAGTCCTTCAGGCCGTTATATCACTTACTCTACCCAGAAGATCATCCCCGCCTTCCACAGCATGCCGAGCAAGCGCCTGGAGGTCTTCGATGCCACCTCGAATGTCTATGTGGCTGATATGCAGGAGCATCGTGTCATCTCCTCTCCCTTGCTGAGCGACAGCCTGAAGTTCGAGACCTTCCCCACTTTCTCACCAGACGGCAAATACATCTATTATTGCGTGGCCGACAGCGTCGCTTTGCCTCGTGACATCAAAAATCTCCAGTACCGCCTTGTGCGCATCCCCTTCGATGAGGCCACTGGCACCATCGGAAGTCGGATAGAATCGTGGAGTGTGGAGGGTGGAGTGTGGAGTGAGAATAGTCCTGCTGCAGATAATGCCGCCACTAAGAGTATTCTCCCTCCACACTCCACCCTCCTCACTCCACGAAAATCCTCCGTCTGCCACCCCCGCATCAGCCCTGACGGCCGCTATCTGCTCTATACCGTCGCCGACTACGGCACCTTCCCCATCTGGCATCCGGAGGCCGACCTCCAGTTGATGGATCTTCAGACTGGCACCGTCGACACCCTCGCCATCGTCAACAGCGAGAAGAGCGACACTTATCACTCCTGGTCATCCAACAGCCGCTGGTTTGT
>ONPM01000188.1 GCA_900319715.1 uncultured Prevotella sp. | reverse complement strand
TGACGTAGCCTGTAATCTGCTGGGCGCCGGCAGCTATAGGTAGAAATACAAAAAGGAAAAATAGTAAATGCTTCATTCCTCACTTTTCACTTTTCACTTTTCACTTCTCACTTCTCACTTAAAAGAGTATTCAGTATAGCCTCCACTCCTGTCGTTCATGCGCAACAGGCGGAATGCAGAAGTCTTTGCATCGACAACGAGAACAAAAGACGTAAACATCTGGCGACGCTTTTTCCCAGTAGGAGTGATGGTAATCGTCTGCTCGTTGCCCTTGGTAGATACTGTCAGGTCTTCACCTGCAGGTACTTGGCGACCGTTGATGACAGCCTCCAGAACAGCCTGGAAAGTAACGAACTGAGGATTCTTACGACTATCGGTAACATGTTTCTTGCCACCCATTGTCATAGTAAACTTAGTGCCATCCATGATCAGTTGATCACGGTCATTGTCTGTAGAAATACAGATATAATTAGGTTTGCGAATCGTCATCGATCCTGTGGTAACCACATCCGTCTTAACTCCCTTCTTGTGGGCAGTCTTCGTTACTTGCTGAGCATTGACATTAGCCAAACATGCCAGCATACAGAACAAAATAAAAACAATCTTCTTCATAACCAATTCTCCTAAAAAAACTTAACCTTACCTAATATTTACTCTAAACTCTAAACACTAAACACTAAACTATGAACTCTAAACTATGAACTCTAAACTCTAAGTATAAAGTCCTCCGTTAATTGAAATCACATTACCGGTAATGTATCCGGCATTGGGCGATGCCAGGAACGCCACCAAGTCAGCCACCTCCTCGGGATTGCCGAAGCGATTGGCAGGGATGGTCTTCTTAAGGGCAGCCTCATCAAGTCCCTCTGTCATATCAGTCTTGATAAAACCAGGGGCAACGGCATTGACCGTCACATTCTTACGGGCCACTTCCTGTGCCAATGCCTTGGTAGCAGCGATAATACCGCCCTTGGCAGCAGAATAGTTAGTCTGACCAGGCAGTCCCTTGATACCACTGACACTGGCCATGTTGATGATGCGTCCGAACTTATGAATCTGCATAGCGGGCAACAATGGCTGGGTGACATTGAAGAAACCCGACAGGGTGATATCCAGCACACGATGCCAGTCGGCTTCAGGCATCAGTGCCATCACATTGTCACGACGGATGCCGGCATTATTCACCACCACCTCGATATAATCATCGGGGTGCTGCTGTTGCCACTGCTGCAAAGCCTCACGCGTCTGTGCAGCATCGCTTACATCAAAGCACATCAGTTCGCCTTTGCCTCCTATTTGCTCAAGGGTCTTCTCTGCCTCTGTCTGATTGCTGGCATAATTGATGATCACCTGATAGCCGTCCTGTGCCAGACGCACTGCTACAGCGCGTCCGATGCCGCGGCTACCTCCTGTTACTAAAGCATACTTATTCATATTGACGATTTTTCTTATTTTCTAATTTAATATTATATCACATGTTTGTTGAGCTGTCATCACCACACCCTCCAGTCCGTGCAAACGCGGTGAGAGCATCGTGAGCAGAGGCTGTCGGCAGTCTTTCCTCACACCATAGGCTGAACCTTCTGGAGTACGGGTAAAGCGCTGCCAAGTATGAGGAGTGCTGACATACTGCTGTTCCACCATATCACGCAGTCCCGGCACAGCCTTCTCAGCCAATGCCATCGGGTGACCTTCGCATGGTGTCAGCAGGTCGAGCAGTAAGTTGTCTTCCTTGCCATCCTCGGGCACTCTGCAACTCAGCATGACCTTGGCTGTATGTTCGTCCCACACACTTCCCCCTTCATACACAAACTTATTGTGATTGAAATAGGAAAGTGCATGAGGTTTCAGCACCAGCGAATAGGTGTACATGCCGTAAGTATTGGCCAGCATCGACATCCTTGTACGGAATATCTTCTTCAGCACCTTGCTGTCTTTGACAAGCGCAAAGGTCTGGGCTGGATGAATATCGCTGATAAAGCTATCAGCCTCATAACGTTCGCCGTTAGCCGTCAAAGCCGCTACGATACGTCCTTCGTGTTCTATCAGTTCTGTCACCTCTGCACGACAGACGACATCACCGCCCATGCGTTTGATGTCATCCACCAGGGAGCGCACAATCAGTCCGCTGTCGCCCTTCAGTCGCCAACTGCTCTGGATATAGCTCTTCTGGCTATGGGCAAAGGCAAGTAGGGGCAATGACTCACGTCGCAATTCGGTCTTCAGACAGGAACCCGACAGGACATCTATCAACAACGGATCGCTGAATGTCTCATTCAGCCATGCCCATGCATTGACAGAAGGGTCAGGGTCTGGTCCCTGCAGCATCTCCACATACTTCTGTAAGGAAGAGCGCTGTTGGGGGAAGCGGTCGGCCAGCACTTCCACGAAATGGTCGAAGCCCTGCGCCAGGCAGTAGGTCTGACCTTCGATGATAATCTGGTCTGTGCAGTCAACATCCATTCGATGCCAGGGCAGCTGCAGAAGTCCTAACTTCTCGAAAATGTCGTGCAACGTCTCTCCATCGCCCAGTCCACCCACATAGTGCAGACCCGTATCAAAGGAATGTCCCTTGCG
>ONPM01000142.1 GCA_900319715.1 uncultured Prevotella sp. | reverse complement strand
AACTTCTGATAGTCCCCGCCATAGTCGTGGTCGATGACATTGAAGAAGTCAGGCTGGTATTTGATCTCCACCTTCTCACGATAGTGCTTCAGCAGGGCGGCCAGGATCTCACGGTCTGTGTCGTAGTCCCACTCGTCAGAGTTGTCCTTGAACTCGATATAGTACGACTTGGGCTTTCCCTCTTTGCCGTTGATGATGGCCCCGTTCTGCACACGGAGGGCACGACGGGTCATCTCATCAGTATTGCGACGGCCGAAGGTCTCATTATAGAAAGTCAAGGCGCGACAGGCCTGGAAGCGCTTCTGATAGAGTCGCTCCAACTTGGCAAAGTCGAGTTCCCCCTTCAGATAGCCCGTAGAGTCCTGCCACTGACGGATCTTCTGCTCATAGGCTGCCTTCTGACGGATCAAGCCGATACTGTCGATACATTTGTTCATGCCGATGCTGTTCTTCCAGTAGTTCGAACTCGAGGCATATTTCGAATCGTACTTGATGCGCACAGCCTCCGAAGCCCGCATATGACGGATCATGATGTCCTGCTTCACCTCACGGGTCTGATACATCGGCTCGTTCATCGCATTCCGACGCTCCTGGATGCCATAACTCGACAGATAACGGCTGGTGCTGCCGGGATAGCCGATGGTCATTGAGAACGATCCGGGCTGATAGCCCTGCAACGACACCTGAGCCCATTTCTTCGGCTTCATCGGCACATTGTCCTTCGAATACTTCGCCGGCCCGCCCGTCTTGGGATCGACATAGATGCGGAACACGCTGAAGTCACAGGTCTGGCGAGGCCACATCCAGTTGTCCGTCTCACCACCGAACTTACCCATCGACTTAGGCAGGGCAAACACCAGACGCACATCATCATAGTCGCGGTAGGTGGTCAGATAGTATTTGTTGCCCTCATAGAAAGGCATGATCTCGACATGCAGGGTGGAGTCTTGCTTCACGATATCCTTCAGCATCGCATTCTCGAGCGAGTCGAGGAAATGGTACCGCTCGTCGTTGTTCATCTTCTGGATGCCCAGGGAGTCAAGCATTGGGGTGATATCCTTCTGCTCCACCATGAACGAGACGAAGAGATTCTTGTTGGGCAGTTCTTCTTCGTAGGAGTTCGACACGAAGCCGTTCAGCATATAGTCGTGCTCAACGGTAGAGTGCGAACGGATGGCCTCGAAGCCGCAGTGGTGGTTGGTAAACACAAGCCCGTCAGGACTCACAACCACACCAGAGCAGTAGCCGCCGAAGTTCACAACGCAGTTCTTAACAGCATCATCGCCCTGATACAGAGCGCCATAAGGCAACTCGTAGTTCTCCTGCTTCATCGTCTCATAGACGGCATTCGGCAGGTTATACAGCGTCCACATGCCCTCATCGGCCTTGGCAGGGAGGGAGAGCAGGGTAATCAGGGATGTTAGGATAAATAGAGATTTTTTCATACGATATTATTTTTTGAATTTCTTTCCGATGATGGGGAGGCTGCTGAGAGGGAAGTCTTTCTTGACCAAGTAGGCCACGAAGACGGCAATCAGCAATGTGTTGACGATAAGAGAAGCCCAAAGGGGAAGTACACTACCGGCATACTGCATAGCCATGAAGAGTACCAAGGTGAGTAAGACATAGGCACTCATCTGTCTGATGGGATAGGCAATGGGGTAATAGCGCTGTCCGATGAAATAGGACAACAGCATCGAAGTGGCGTATGCGGCGAATCCTGCCCAAGCGCAGGCCATGTAACTGAAACGTGGAATCAAAAGAATATCTATCGTGATGAGCACGACGGCTCCGATGCCGGAAAAATAGGCTCCCCAGATGGTCCTGTCTGTCAGTTTATACCAGAAGGAAAGGTTGAAGAAGACACCAAACATTATCTCTGCCGCCATAATAATAGGAACCACGCGCAAACCGTCCCAGTAACTTTCACCAATCAGATACTTCAGGATATCAAGATAGCCCATAACCACAAGGAAGGCCAAGAGCGTAAAGATCAGATAGAACTTCATGGCCTGGGCGTATGTGTCACGATTGTCTTTGTCTTTCGATTTGCCAAACACAAATGGCTCGTATGCAAAGCGGAAGGCCTGGGTGATCATCACCATAATCATCGCAATCTTGATACTGGCACCATAGATGCCGAGTTGTGCGCGGGCTTCTTCCTGAGATCCGTCGAAGAGATAGGGGAAGAGTATCTGTGAGGCTGCTTGGTTAAGTTGTCCTGCAAGCCCCATGACCAGCAGTGGCCATGTGTAACTAAGCATCCGCTTGCAAGTGTTCTTATCGATCTTGAAAGGCTGGGATGCCCATTCCTTCCAAAGCATCAGCAATGTAGTACAGGTACAGAATAGATTGATATAGAAGACGAAAGCCACGTCGAGCGTAAACTGCTCATCATAGATACCGAATGGGTTAAGTTTCAGGGCTGGCAGGACAATCAGATATAAGAGATTGAGCGTAATGTTCAGCACGATGTTGATAATCTTCAGCAGGGCAAAGCGGAGGGGCTTATGCAGATAACGGAGATAGGCAAAAGGAATGGCCATGAACGCATCGATGGCAACGGTAACATACATCACTGCCACATATTCCGGATGGTCGGCATAGCCTACTGCTGTCGCTATGGGATATAGGAACATCATAAGCAGCACGGCAGAGATCAGCGATGTCATCATGACCATCGTCAGAGCAGTGGAATAGACTTTCCTGGGGTCTTCGCCTTCTTTGCTCATAAAGCGGAAGAAGGTGGTCTCCATGCCGAAGGTCAGCAGGATGATGAGCAGCGAAACGTAGGCATAGACATTAGTGATGATGCCATATTCTCCGCCAGATGCCGCAAACCGTGCTGTTTGTATCGGCACCAGGAGATAGTTGATGAATCGGGCAACGATGCTCGAAAGGCCATAGATGGCCGTATCCTTTGCGAGTGATTTCAGATTTGCCATTAGGGGTGATGATTAGGGGTACTATCCAAAGAAAAGATACGCAATTGCTATCGCCGCAATGATACCCGCAAGATCGGCCAGCAGTCCGCAGGCCACGGCATGTCTCGTCTTCCTGATGCCCACGCTGCCGAAATAGACGGCGAGGATATAGAAGGTGGTATCCGTACTTCCCTGGAAGATACAACTCAGGCGCCCGATAAACGAGTCAGCCCCATACGTAGTCATCGCGTCGACCATCATCCCTCTGGCCCCGCTGCCTGATAACGGCTTCATCAGCGCCGTAGGCAAGGCACCCACGAAATCGCTGTTACCGCCGCAAGCCTCCACCGTCCAGCCAATGCCGTTGATGAGCATATCCATGGCACCACTGGCCCTGAACACGCCGATAGCCACGAGGATCGCCACCAGATAGGGGATGATGCGGACGGCCGTCGTGAAACCCTCCTTCGCTCCCTCGATAAACGCCTCATAGACATTCACCTTCTTCCGCATGCCAGCCAGGATAAAGGCGATGATGATCAGCATCAGCAGGATATTCGCCGTCGAGGTGCTCACCTTGTTCATCAGCACGGAGTCAAGTTGTCCGAAGCCCCAGATGACGCCAGCCACCACTAAGGCCGCACCGCCCAGCGTCAGCAGGATAGTACGATTCAGCAGGTTGATCTTCTGATAGAGACTGGTGACGATGATGCCCGCCAAGGTCGAGAAGAACGTCGCCAGCAGGATGGGGATAAACACATCCGTAGGCTGGGCGGCTCCCATCTGGGCCCTGTATACTAATATAGAAATAGGTATCAGCGTCAGGCCGCTGGTGTTCAGCACGAGGAACATGATCATGGGGTTCGACGCCGTCACCTTCAAGTCCTCATATTGGCTGTCACTGATCCTGCCTTGCTCTTTTTCAATCTTCAATCTTCCATCTTCAACCTCTTTCAACTGTTCCATCGCCTTCAGGCCGAGGGGCGTGGCTGCATTGTCGAGGCCCAGCATGTTCGCTGCGATGTTCATGAAGATAGAGCCCGTCACAGGATGACCCTTGGGGATATCAGGAAACAACTTGGCAAACACAGGCGACAGCAGTCGTGCCAGACGCGGTCTTCGACGAAGAGAACGTCGAGTCCATCATGGCTGGGAACACGTCATAGTCTCCCAGAAACACCAACTTCACCACCGCAATGACGAAGGCGATGATGAAAAACGCTATCCAAATATAATTCAATACCATACAGACTGCAAAGGTAGTGTAAAAAGAGCGAAATGCCAAATAATAAAGCAAAAAAAAGGCACCTGCCTTAAGCAGATGCCCTCCGGATTAGTATTTAAGTACGTTGATGAAAAGAAATTCTCTTAATCATTGATTCAATTTCTGATACCAGGCATTATTATGCTCCCAGTCATCACCATAATTTGGATCACCAATGACATACTGATGGAACAGTTTCACACCATCCTTATGGTATTTATCGTCGATGTCCTGACGCTCAGCACACCACTTGTAGTCCTGACCCACACAGATCATGCTGGCCACCTTACCAACAGGAGCCTGGAGTCTGATATTTGTACCATTCTTGTGAACCCAAATTTCAATCTCCTTGGCTTCTTCTTTTGAGCTAAAGGTGCGATTAAGGCTAATATGACCTAAGTCTGCATTATAGTCAATGTCCACATTGGTTTTACTTCCGCTGGATGACCAGCCAGTATTTCTCATCATCGTATGGGAATTAGCCCCTTTGTTGGTATCGCCAAGCGTAACAGAGCAGACAGCATGTACCTCATTGGCACCCTCTGCACCGATATAGATAGGCAGTTCACCACCAATGGCGCGGATAATCAGAGTTCCGTCCTTGCAGACATCAAACACCACGTCGTTGAAGTCGAAGTCACTGCTCTCACCAACTGTCAGGTCTTCCACGATAATACGGCAGACGATAGTAGGATCATCAGTTTCCTCTTCTTCCTCTTCTTCTTCCTCATTATCTTTTTCGTTTATAGCCTTACAAATAGTAACAATCCAGTCGCTGTAGTATCCGTCAGCACCGCCCTGTACTTTAACCCAATCCTTGAAATTACTGCCATAGACAGGCAGATAACCATCAGAAATCATTTGGTCGATCTTCGACTTGTAAACACATTGCTGATTGTTCAAGACCTGCTTCACATCATTATCATTCAGTTGTACGCGTATGCCACAATATTGGTTGGTCTCTGATTTAAGATACGGAACACTCATACTATTGATGTACTGGTCACTATTGAAAGAGCCAGCCTTCAGGAGGTAAAACTTTGAAATATAGACCGTACCGTTATCAGCAGGTTGAAAGGCAACATTACCAATGGAACGCAGGTCATTTCCTTTGCCATTAAAGTCGAATTCAAGTTTTGTAGCGCCGCTTCCTACTTGTTGGGTAAATTTTTGATTGCCATTAGTGTCTTGGATAAGTACCTGCGTCGTGATGGCTGTGGGTTGTGCGAACTCTACCACTAATTTGCCATAGGAAGACCAGTCTTTATTTCCACCATAGCATAATCCGCCCCATTGTTTACCATTATACACAATGATATTATCAGCATTCTTACTAGCACTCTCCTGGTTATTCCATGGATGGGCTAAATCAAACTGACCTGTGATGTCCTCTTCTACAACCATGTACTGCGTGTTTCCAGCAGGACTTTCACTATATTTGGCATAATAGATCGTACCATTATTGTTTGCATAGACATCTCTGCCCGCAACCTGGTCGAAGTCGAAACCAATGAAATGGCGATCCCAATCATCAACCACCTTCATACCATATGATGGGCCAAATCCTAAATCCGTATGCGCGTCAATCCAGTCATCAATCGTCTGAGCACTAACCAAACGATAACGATCGTCATGACCAAGAGAGCCATCGCTATTCCAATAGCCGAAACAATCTGTCTGTGAGTTGACCATCAGCATTATCTGATCCTGGTGTGTGCTACCCCCATTCACATGCTGACCATTGTCCAAAACAGTCACTTTTCCACCACCACTATAATCTCCATAGTTGAAATTATTGATATGATCGTGAATAGAGCCAGCAGTCAAGTGATCCATGTGATTACTCCCTACCACCCAGCCGCCATTGGCAGATTGGTATTGCTCATCAGAGTACGGACCCTTAGTACTGGGATTACCTTTATACACCTGTTGCACGAAGAAATCCGTATAGTCACAGCTTGTTCCACCAGGATACTGATTATACTGGAAATATGCCTTCACACGGAGTTTCTGCTTTTCGTCAAGAGCATCGGGAACTACCCATCCGCCATACTCCTTATCAGGGTCTGCCCACTCATTGGCGTTGGCATTATGTCCACGAGTACCGGCCACACTTTCACCGAAGCCCCAGGTCTGGTTTGCATGCGGCTGGCCGAAACGGGTTACGAACGCGTTCTCATAATTCTGAACGATGTTGAACTCAGCCGAATTCTGTCCACCGCTGAGATCGGCATCCTTTGAGCAGCCTGTGAACATCCCTCCCAGGGCTACGGCTGCCATTACTGTCATCAAATACTTCTTCATACTAATACTCCTATAAGCTTATTCGGTAATACATTGCAATATTTGTGCAAAAATACGAATAATTTCTATACCAACCAACAAAAGCCCCACATATTTAACAGAAATTCACCAAACAGAGGCCGCTATGTATGCTTTATACCTCACACGACCTTCGAAATAGCAATAAAAGCTGGTACACAAACTTGTGGACCACAAATTTGTGTACCATCGCAAAAAGTCTGAATTAGAGCACATTAAAGAGGCGCCTGCTCACGCAGACGCCCCCTCCAAAGATAATTTAGTTTTTTTAAGTATTTGATGTCTTATTAATACCACCAGATTTGAGCGGGGTTCGAAGCAACCCACTGAGAGAATATGGGATACTTCTCCTTGATGCTCTGGCGCTCATCACACCACTTGTTACCAGTAGCGAACTCTACGCCGACGCAAAGCTTAGCAGCGGGCTCACCCTTGGTTGCTGTCAGAGTAATCCAGTTAGGCACATGTACACCCTGCTCATTCTTTGAACCCTTATCAACCTCGATGGTGATGTCGTTACCTCTCTTGCTCTTGTCGCACTCCACGTCGAATGACTTAGTAGGAACGCCATTTACGTTAGCCTTAGCACCTGTGTTGATCATCTTGTAGAGACCAGTTTCAGAATCTGCATCAGGATAGCCAAACTCTCTATGAACCTCATGACCTGCTACCTTAAGAGGAAGTGTACCACCAGCGGCATACAGCGTAACGGTAGCAGTCTTTGTAGTTTTATAGTGCACAGTGAAGACAACATCGTTGAAGTCGAAGTCGGTATCGTCATCAGCAGTCAGGTCCTCAGCGATGATACATACATCATCTGGATCAGGCTCATTTTCGCGCTCAGCCTTAACGAGGCGGACAATCCAGTCTTTGTAGCTGCTGTTGGGATTAACCATCATATTGCCATTTAGAACATTGTCCAATGCCCATTCACTTGTACCTTCCTGACCTACAGTCCATTCATATGTATGTTCAACGTTCTTTCCTGCTGTAGCATCCCATTCTGAATAATACACGGTCATTCCATTCACTTGATCTGTACCTAAAGTCTTGTCGAAAGAACCTTTTACATAACCCTGACGTGGCGTATTACTTGGATCGCGGAATTTAATAACTGTATGTGCAGTTACATCCTGCTCAAAGTCGAAACAGATGTAGTAGTAGCCAGCATAGTTGCCACCACCAGTCTTAGATACATTCGCACCGTCGATGGAACACCAGCGATTATGATACTTGCTGTCTTCTGCTCCCTGGTAAGCGAAATCAAAGGTACCGCCATTTATAACCATTGTATTACCATGACCATCGGTGCCTGCTGACCAGTCTGTGCAATTACCTGCATTAAAGTTGTTGATGTGATCCCATGCGGTAGCACCTTCTGCACTCAAAGCACCATTATTAATGGTAAGACCTTCACTCATGGCGATGTGCAGATTATTCATTTTGTCACTACCGACACCAACGGAGCCTCCATCCTGATTATTATAGGTCTCGTCACCCTTATGAATCTGAGTCACAAAATAATTTTGAAGTCTAACAGGATTTTTCTCTTTAGTTTGGAGAGTTGAAAGATAGGCAAGAACATCAGCCTCTTCTGTGTTACCAACTGCTGGACAGTCCTTCCAAAGGTTACCATTCACATTAATAGTACGTGTCTTAGCAGCAGTTTCATAGCCACCGAAACCCCAAGTCTGGTCAGAAGCAATTGTTCCACCGACATACTTCAGGAATGCCTGATTGTACTTCTCTACGATTGAGGCAGCCTCATTACCCTTCACTACATCGGGGTTGTAGAGCTCGTCTTTGCTTGAGCAACTTGTGAATGCAGCGCAAAATGCGATAAATATAAATATTCTCGCTTCATCATAAATTGCGGTTGCAAAGTTACATTATTTATTTATATGATGCAATACTTTGCGTGTTAAAAAATCATAATAGAGACATAATCGTTTGAAACATGTTACATTTCGTATAGAAAAAGAAATTTTATGTAAATCAACACAAGCATTGCTCACAAGGCGATTTCAGGGGCAGTCGCGTGATCTGGCAAGCCAGAATCATGGGCCTGTCCCTTCCTCTATGATCGCCCTACAGAAATCGTACAGAAAAAGGGGCGACTGCTCTCGCAGCCGCCCCCGGAATTATGCAATTTTCGTATTTGATTAATTTGAATTCTAACTAGAAAGTCACCCTACAGATACGAGACAGGGTGAAATTGCGGCCTTGCACCTGGAAGGTCACCTTACCTTCACTAACCTTGCTGTTGAGCAAAGCAGCACTATTCTCATCAAGCATAACCTCTACACAACCCGTAGTACGCGCTTCCTTTTTGCCATCAGCATCAACGACATAGTTGGGGAAGTCGCTATCGACGAAATATGGTTTGATGTCGCCAATGATGACAGTTATCCAAGCCTCATCTTTGATACCAACACCCCAGAAACGGAGGCGATCACCAGGATAGAACTTATCGAGATCGAGCGTTGCACTCATATTTGCAAGATTCCAACTATCACCAAAAGTATTGGCTCCAGTCCACAGGGCCGTTTCTTCCCCGGTGTCTATCGTACGACGTGCCTTCATCGCGAGTGGCAACTGAACACTATTAGAGTGTTGAGTTTTATCATAAACGTAATTAGTATTTACATTACTCCAAGGGGCAGATCCACCTTTTACCCAAGCATCGAAGCCAGGATAAGCCAAGGAGATATTCTTGCGCTCAGAAGTCCACTTCGTTCCAATCGGAGCCATAAACTTCTGGGGAGCGCCACCCTTTTCGCCTTTCAACTCACTTACCTGAGCATTGTCAAAACTAGATACTATCTGGATTGTCTTGATAAACTGATTATCGGCAGGTTTCTCTATTTCGTACAACATAAGGTTGTAATTCTTCTTAGTTCCGTCTGGCAATTTGGCTTCAAATTCCTTAGAAATAGTTCCAAGTTGTACTGGATCTCTCTCTTCATAACTGCCAAAGGCCGTTGAGTTGTTGTCGCGAGTATTAATCATCGTGGCATCAGCTGCTTTAGGCTTGAACAGGCCGTGCACTTGCTGGCCTGCCACCGTGATGGGGATAGTTCCACCTGCAGCCAGGATTTCAACATAGGCATAATACTTAGTAGCCTCTGTCGGGCCTTCTATTACAACTTTTTCTTTCAGAACATTATTGACATAGGTTTCCTTCCACTTAGTATACTTCGTGTGATTCTGGAAAATAATGGCATCAAACACGACATCATTATAGTCGAGGTCTTCACGGGTAGCACGACCCAAGTCTTCACAGAACACACGTCCACTCTCGATTTGTGTCCAGTCGTCTATTCCTTCTTCAGGATACTTATAAGTGGGCTGCGGTTCAGGATTACCTGGTACGATTCTGACAATCCAGTCTGAATAGTAGTGGTCTCGTGCTCCATCGACATAATATTTTCCATCGTTCTTATTGGGGACTTCGAAACTACCTCCCGTCGACTGAGTTGACTCTGTAACAAGATAAGAATTAGATTGGGTACGGTCAGTAAGATTATGCTTAAGATCTGCCTCATAATCAAAACCTACGAAATACATTCCACTCACATCACCATCGTCATAAATAGTCTTGTTATTGTCTCTTGCCCACTTCATGATGTCATCACCATAGACACAAGTGAACATATCATTGTAGACATAACTGCTCTGAAGAGAATTCTCATATCCGAAATATTTCGTACTGCAATCTTCCATCAGCATAATCGTGTCGCTAAACTCCTTCAGATTATTATTGTTTTCGTTGACACAATTTTCCCATCCTTTATCTTGAGGAAAATTATCTTCTGTAAACGGTGTATAGCCATCCTTATAGACACCTGAATGCTTAATATCACTCCTGCCTGAACAATCAGCATTATTATAATTATTAATATGCTCGTTACCATTTTCGGCCTTGTTTGCACAAGTAAGTTTGTTCATCTTGTTACTGCCGATAACTATATCGCCATTACCTGCGACATACTGCTCTGTAGTCTTTGAATCGGAAGTAACATTTGTGTGGCCTTTATAAACTTGCTGGACAAAGAATGTCGACCATTCAGGACAGTCGCCTCCTGGGTCTTTCACCTGCTGGAAATACTGACGCACAAGATCCTTCTGATGCCACGTCAAGGCATAAGGAACGTCATATTTCTTAAACCACTCATTGCCATTTGCATTATGCGCACGGGTGCCTCCTCTGAATGCCAGCAAAGCATTCATCCCCCCAAAGGCTGCTGTACGGGTAACAGCCACATCACCGCCAAGGTCAACCACCTCGACAACCTGAGACGGATCGCTAGTATCCACCTCAACCTTACCACTACTGAATCCCCAGTCCTGATAGGGGTCAATATCACCATAAACTTCTTTGAAGACATCCTCGAACTCTTTCTCTGCGCAACTGAATAAGAAAGCCCCTCCAAACAGAGCCAATGCGCCTTTAACCAAATACTTCTTCATTGCAATAAAACACTTAATAGACGTTACGTAACTTAATAAACTAAATCGATTTGGGTGCAAAATTAATTAAAATATCGATATGTTGTATCATTTTTCTTGTTAAATTCTGTAAAAGGAGAGAAAATATGATGTGAGTATGCGATAATTTTTGTAATTTTGCCCACATTATTATTAATATATATAAGGAGTATAATTATGAGATGCTTCAGATGGATAACCCTGACCATGGTGGCCGCCATAGTGGTGGCAACCAATTCCTGCACTTCACACGACCTGTTTGACCAGCAAGTCACACAGAGTATCAGCGACAGCCTGTCGCCTGTGGATTCACTGGACAGAAACCACAACTGGCTGCTGACCAAGACGCGAAGCATCACAGTGGAGGCCAACGCTAACGTGAATGCCCAGTGGCTGAAGATCCTGACAGACGACCCGCGTCTGAGTGAGGATGCCGAAGTGGCCACACAGGTGATGATCACCGAAGGCCAGAAGACTTACAACATGAGTTTCTGCTTCCCCAGCATTGTCACCACCCTCTATGCAGCATTGATAGACGACCAGGGGCTCTATACGGTCACAGCCTTCTCGCCAGAAGACCGTAAGGTGGACTTCTCTGAGCCTCTCTATACCAAGCAGAACATCTTGTACACGCCTCAGCCCCAGACGTTCGTCTACTGCTACGAGGAGGAGATGCCTGACTTCCTGAAGGTGGACTTCGACTTTAACGACATCATCCTGAACATCTCCTACGAACGGACTGGCGAGCGGGAGATTCGCTTCCACGTGGAGTTGGCCGCTGTGGGTACAGACCGTCAGGTGGGTGCCGCCATCAGACTGAAGAACTTCAAATACGACGAGATCGAGAGTGTCACCACCGTTGGAGGCGCCTCGTTCAATGTGAACACGAGCGGGCAGGACGTTCCTGACCAGATGCTGGTGGTTCATAAAGACAGAACACCATTGCTGATGAGTAACACAGAGAACAAGGAGGCGGTGATCAACCTGTTCTGCGATGCCCACTGGGCTACTGGCGACCTGCTGACAGAGAACTTCGGCCTGATCCAGCGCAAGCGCTACAACGTAGGTAGGGGCACAGACTTTCAGACGATGGTGCCCAGAGAGGTGACCTATATCGTGACCTTCAAGGAGAAGACGGGTCTGGAATACCTGAACTTCGACCTGATCGATCCCTTCATCATCAAGGAATACAACGGCGGTATCTTCGAGGTGCATCAGTTTGCCAATCGCAACGACTGGGTGCTCCAGGAGTATAAGATTGCGGATATCGTCAAGTTGCCTTGGGCACTGACCATCCCCTACAAGAAGTTCCGCCATACACTGGAGGGCGTGAATATCGGATTCAAGAAAAAGGAAATAATGGGCTTTGGCGCCTACAGCAGTGTGAGAGGCCACACCTTCGGCGAGTGGTCGATGAACTCCAATCTGGCTCAGGACTGGTATCTGAACGAATACGCTACAGACAACCAGGTGTACTAATTACTTAACCACTAATTACACGAATTTCACTAATTCTTTCAGCAGTCTGCTCTTTGGAATTTTACAATTCGTGTAATTAGTATAATTAGTGGTTAATTTATTCTTCGTCTCTTGTCCAGATGACGACCTTGCCAGCAGCAGCATTGTAGCCTGCATACCAGTTGAGAGCCGTATGCATGTTCGAGGCCCAGGTGCTCAACTGGGGATAGGCCACACCAATGTTCAAGCCCTCAGTGGGCCAGAACCAACGACGGTCTGTACTGCCGTTGATGACGAAGTAAAGCGGGGTCTCGCCCGTCTCCTGGGTCCTGATATTACCATTTGAATCCTCTGTACGCACAGAAAAGCGCAACTGATCGATGCGGGCATTGCCGTCAGGGAAGGTGATCTCGCCTAATTTGGAGAACACGCGATTGATCGATGAGATATTGGCGGGCTTGTCGGAGGCCACACCCATGACACTATGCACCTCTCCACCAAAGTCGCTGCCATTATATATAATATAGGTCTTCAGGCTGTTGCCCACACACATCACCAGAACATTGGAGACATAAGTGCCATCACCCTTGTCGACAGGCACACCAACACGCAATACGACATCATTATAGTCATAGTCCTTCAGGGAACTCTCGATGGTCTCGAAGGCATAGAACACGCCATTGGGCTCGGGCACCGTCATAAAGGCCTTCGACAGATAGTTCGTGTCGAAGGAAGCAGAAGTGCTGTAGGTACAGGTCTGGCGGGCATCGTCGCCACTGCCATTGGCGCTGATAGCGTCGTTCCACACCAGAGCATCCTTATTGCCTACCAACTCCCAATGGTAGTTGTTCTCGTTGATGAGTTTTCCCTCGCAGGCATTGAGCCAGCAGTAGAACAGGCGGTTGTTGTCAGACAGGTCGTCGATATCATAGTCGACGGAGAATGTCTCTGGCAATATCAGTTCCACATGGTCGAGCAGATAAGTGCCTGCCTGACCCTCTGTCGTGGCACAACCATTACAGTTATCGACCTTCAGCAGGGCATTGGCGGTAAACTGGTTGCCTGTGGGTCCCCAGACGCCAAAGTTATCGATCGTGATCTCTGGCGTATTGATCGTAGCGCCGTTACCCATATAGACGACCTTATTACCTGCGGTACTACCCTTGAGCACCAGCGAGGTGCACTCGGTGTAACTCCAGTCGTCGAGACGGCTGCTTTCTGTGAGCGTCAGTTCGTTGGCAACATTCAGATAGGAGGCATTCTGCAACGAGAGGTTGTCGCCACTGACCTGCTGCAGCCAGGCACTGCCACGATTGATGAGTTCGCCCTGCTTGCCGCTCTCATTGGCTGTACATGTCACAGAGGTCGTCGTCTCCACATCCTTGCCAAGGACATAACTGTTGTAAAGGCCACAACCCTTGACGCGGATAGCATTACAACTGATGATGCCTGCATTATAATTATAGGTGTCGCTGCCTGTGTTATACTCCAGCGTTCCCTCGCCAACGATCTCTCCACCAGGAAGGACATAGATCTGGCCTGTTGGGCCACTGGCTGAAGGGGTAGCGCTCAGCGTCATGCCCTCCGGAATGACAATCTTGCCACCACTGGCGACAATGAGCACATTGCCATTAGACACACGCTGGTTGAAACTGAGAGTCCAGGTGCCAGACACATAGACCACCATATTGCCACGGATACCCAGTGATGGCAGATAGCCCGTATAGTCCTGACTGACACTGAGATTCAGACGGTCGTTGCCCTCTGGCTCACCATCCAACGAAGTGACCTCGACGAAAGAACCTGTGGTATAGTCGCTCAGGTCGGGCATCTGCATGATGGGGACGCTCCAGCGCTCATTCCCTCCACCAGCAGGCTGCCGGACATCTACCCGCGCCTCTGGCTGCTTACCACTGAAGACCACCTCGCTGCCCCCTGCCTTTGCACAGAATGCCCTGCAGAAGGCATGACCCTCGCTGTCGAAGCAGGCAGCATAGAGCAGGGCGTTATGGGCAGGACGGCTGATCGTGATCGTCTTCGACTCGCCAGACTTCATCCTAGCCATGCCAAGATAAGTGGCTGAGGCATCGTAAAGAGCAGGCGTGGGAAGGATATAGACACGGTATTCCGTCGTGTTGCCGAAATCGACAGATATCTTGACAGACAGACCCGTGGAAGTGCTCCAGTCCTGAGACGTATCTACCTCCTTGCCGCCCATGACGAGTGCCAAGAAATTATCCTTGAATTCCTGTTCTGGTGTGGAACCGGATTCTTTTTTACAACTTACCGCTGTTATACAAAGCGCAACAGCAGCCATTAAAAACCTCATCCAGTTCTTCTTCTTCATAA
>ONPM01000143.1 GCA_900319715.1 uncultured Prevotella sp. | reverse complement strand
GGCGACGACTGGCGTGCAGAGCATCAGCAAACTGAAGCCGTTGGAGGCCGAGGGCATCAGGATTTATTATCGCATCCTCGAGAGGGAGTCGTCGATGGCGTTAGCCCTGAAGCAAGGAGCCAGCCCAGAACAACTCTGCTATTATGAGGGTCCAGAGGATATTCCCGTCGAAGCCGAGGCCATTCTGTTGAAAGAGAGTGGCCTGTCAGGAGGTTTCCCTGAGAAGGTAGAGGCTGCCAAAGCAAGAGGAATGAGAATCATCGCCCTGAAGCGGCCACAGTCTCAAAGCTTAAAGCTTAATGCTCAATGCTCAAAGCTTAATGCTCAATGCTCAAAGCTTAATGCTCAATGCTCAATGGTCAACGGCCCTTATGGTCTGCGGAGGATGGTAGAGAAACTGTTGCCAGAGTTCTATCCCCTGCATAGCGGACTGACAACTGGCACTTGTGCGACGGCTGCAGCCGTTGCAGCCACCATCAGACTGACGAAAGGCGAGACTCCCGAAGAGGTGCCTGTTATCCTCCCCAATGGTGAGACGATTCAAGTGCCAGTAACCTATGGCATTGATTATGCCTCCTGCTTCAAGGAGGCTGGCGACGATCCAGACATCACCAACGGCATAGAGGTCCGTGCCAAAGTCATTGCATCGGACCATCACGGACAGACACGGACTCATATGTCCTGCGAAGAAAAAGAAGTCCGAAACAGCCCGAGCCTGTCCGTGGCAATATATGGTGGCGAAGGCGTGGGAACCATAACCCTGCCTGGCTTTGACTATCCCCCAGGCTCACCAGCCATCAACAAAGCCCCTCGCGAGATGATCAAGAGGAATCTTGAGACGATTCTCTCGCCTCTTACCTCTCACCTCTTACCTCTGAAAATAACTATATTCGTTCCGCAAGGCGAGGAGATAGCCAAGCGGACCTTCAATCCCCGTCTGGGCATCGAGGGGGGCATCTCGATCATCGGTGTCTCAGGCATCGTGAAACCATTCTCTGAAGAAGCCTTCATCGACAGCATCCGTAAGTGTATGACTGTAGCAAAGGCTTCGGGCTCAGACCGTGTGGTGATAAACAGTGGTGGCAAGAGTGAGCGCTTTGTCAAGGCTCTCTATCCAGACCTGCCGCGACAGGCATTCGTGGAATATGGCAACTATATCGGTGAGACGCTGAAGATGGCCCACGAACTCCGTTTCAGGAATGTCACTCTGGGCTCAGCGGCATCACACTGGCGAGAGAACTATGGGAACGCATTCCCCCGACTCAACTCGAAGCCTTCGCTCATACCGTCATACGCCATTGTGCGGACTATTGCAGTCCGCTCCTGCCTGACGGCTCGCTCACCATCCTGCTCATCGATGATAACGGGCATATCTATCCTCAATGATAACGACGCTCAATAATCATGATTTCTGGATTAAATGACTCTAATGATTCTAATTTCTTTCTTAAATAAATAATCAATGTATAAAGACCTCTTTATCGACTTCGACGATACGCTCTACGACACCTACGGCAATGCCGTTATTGCCTTGCAGGAAACATTTGACGCTTTCCGACTTGTTCGTTATTTCGACAGTCCCCAGACATTCTACGATGCCTATTGGGCGACGAATATCGACCTGTGGTCGCGCTATTCGAAAGGAGAGATTGATCGTCCGTTCCTCATTGTGGAACGCTTCCGTCGTCCTCTGAGTGTGGGCAAGGGACTTGAAGTCACCAAAGAATTCTGTCTGGAGGTGAGCGACAGGTTCCTCGATTTCTGTTCTTCTAAGTCCGGGGTAGTGGACGGTGCTCACGAGTTGATGGACTATCTGAAACAGAAAGGCTATCGGATGCACATGACGAGCAACGGCTTCCACGAGGTACAATACAAGAAACTCGCTGCCTGTGGACTCCGTGATTACTTCGATACCATCATCCTCAGTGAAGACGCTGGCGTCAACAAACCCTCGCCGCTCTACTTCGACTACGCCCTCAAGACCTCAGGTGCCCATCGCGAAACGACTTTGATGATTGGCGACAACCTGCAGACGGATATCCTCGGCGCCCTCCATGCCGGCCTCGACGCCATGCTCGTTAATCGCTGGAAGGTTGATGTCAGCGAAAGTCCGCAGACTCCAACCTTTGTCGTCGACACCCTCCGCGACATCATCCAGATCCTATAAGGTAATTATCTGTAAACTGTAAACTGTAAACAAAAAGCCCTATTCTCCCACGTCATCTTTTCGCCTGCGGAAAAGAACCATTGCAATGACGGGGGCTCCCACGAGGGCTGTGACGCTATTGACTGGTAAGGCGCCCTCGAAGCCCGGCATACGGGCGATGAGATTGCAAAGCAGCGCCAAGGCTGCACCACACAGGGCTGTGGCTGGCATCAGGATGCGATGATCAGAAGTGCGGAAGATGGCACGGGCCAGATGGGGGACTGCCAGGCCAATGAACATGATGGGGCCGCAATAGGCTGTGACGATAGCCACGAGAACACCACTGGAGACAATCACCAGCATACGGCTGCGGCGGATGTTCAAGCCGAGGTTCGCTGCATAACGGTCGCCCAGCAAAAGGAGGTTCATGGGCTTCACCAATAAATAGGCCATTGGCAGCAGGATGCACATCAGAACGATAAACAGCACCATCTCGTCGCCTGAGACACGCGAGAACGATCCCAGTCCCCACACCACGAAGGCCTTCACATCCTCCTCGGGCGACAGGAATTTCAGCACGCCGATGATGGCATTGGCCAGATAGCCGATCATTACACCTATTATTAATAAGGTGACGTTGCCCTTCACCTTCTGTGCTATCCAGACTATCAGCATCATCACCGCCAAAGCGCCCACGATGGCAGCCACACTCATCGCAGCATCGCCCAGATATCCCAAACGGCTCAATGCCACACCGCCTATCCTTCCAGAGAGCAGCACCACAAAGGCCACACCAAGGGCAGAACCGTTCGAGATACCCAAGACCGAAGGTCCTGCCAGGGGATTGCGGAACACCGTCTGCATCTGCAGTCCGCTGACGGCCAGGCCTGCACCAGCCATGATAGCCGTCAGGGCCTGAGGCAGTCGTGACTTCCAGATGATGTTTGTCCAAATCTCATTGCCCTCAGCACCAAAGAGGATACGGCAGACATCCGCCACAGGTATCTTCACGGATCCCAACAGCAGATTGACAATCGCCAGAACAACGATGGCCACAAGGAGGACGATGAACTTAGATACTCTCATATTTATTCTTTTGACCACGAATTTCACTATTTACACTAATCTGCTGCTCCAGAGAAAAATTAGTTAAATTCGTGTAATTCGTGGTCGTTTCTTATCTCAATAATTTGTAGTACTTCGGTTTGTAATCCGGTTCGACCAATTCTGGATGGAAGATGGCTACGAAGTCCTTCAGCAGCACATCTGGCTCTACGGGAGATATCTCGTAGTAGGGCTGTTGCTTCATGTTGCAGTAGATTACCTTCCGTTCCTTGAACGCCTTGAAGAGTTCGTTGCGAGGCTCAGCAGCCTTCAGTGCCTCATACGAGAACTCGCCAGGGAAACTGTTCAGGATGCGCCAGTAGTCGGCATTGGCAGCCAGCGCATACATCTTCTCAAACTCCAGGTTCTCACCGCTCGTCTCCTCGTCGTTGATCACGTAGTCGGCTCCGGCATCGCGGAAGATCTGCGCCAGATAGTTCTTGCCTCCAACAGCGTGCCAGTTGCCATAGTGCATCTCGCCGCTGGTGACTGTCGGACGATCTTCCGGTTTGAGGTTCGAGGTTTGGGATTTGAGTTGTTGGTATCGGCTCTCGATGCCAGCGAACACCTCATTGGCTTCTCGTTCCTTGCCGATAAACATGCCGATAAACTTAATCCATTCTGCTTGTCCCAACGGATTCAACTCCTGATAACCAAGATGTGGCACCAGCGTGATGCCCGTCTCCTTGATGGCATCATAGCCGCCACGTTTCGAGGGCGAGATGAAGATGACCTGCGGATTGGCCGCCAGCACCATCTCTGTGTCGAAGTTTCCCTCCATACCGATCTTCACGATACGGCCGTCCTTCACTCGTTGGAGGATATCCTCATTGAACAGATTCTTCGTGCCCGTCAGTCCCTTCACCACATCGTGGGCATCGAGGATAGTGAAGTTCGACAGTTGCAAGGCCGTCATGCAGATGGTACTCGTGATAGGAACACGAACCTTCGTATATCCCTCAGGCACAGCCACATCGTCAGAATGGACCAAGGCGAAGTGGTATTTGCCACCCTGCCTGAGGGAGGCTGTCGAAGACTGAAGGGTGGGAGCGCCCACCTCCACCAGTCGGACATCAGCCGAGTCGCGGACGCAGAACCCAGTAGCATATTTCACCTCGATGTTCACTACCGAGTCCTTTGCGCCATCGCCCGTTCCGCTATTGGTTCTTGCTCCTTTCCCTGAGCAGGCACTCGCCAATACGGCCACAGCCGCCATTCCGAGTAAGAGTCCTTTTCTCATCGTGAGGACCATTACTTCTTAGTCCAGGTCTGGGTCTCGTAGAACATGGCGATATAGCCGCGTACCTTCAATTCGTTGCCGTCGAGCCAGATGGAACACTTGTAGGTCTTGCCGTTCTTGGGGTTGTAGATCCTGCCGCCTTCCCACTTCTCGCCTTTCTTGGTGAGGCCCGTGAGGATGTTCACACCAATCAGTTTCCGGCTCTGCAGTTTCTTGTCAGGATTGTGCACATCGAGTTGCCCGTCGCCTTTCTTCAGCCAGACGATCTTCCCGTTCAGTTTGTCACCACTCTGGTAGATCTCCACCTGGGAGTCTCCCCCTTCAGTTACCCACTTGCCGATCACCCCCTGGGCGTATCCGGCTGCTGACATCACCATCAGCACTAAACTCAATAATATTTTCTTCATATTTCTCAAAATTAAATGACTTTCAATCTTCATCATGCTTATGCGGATTTGCGACTACGACCCTCGCTGAATCGCTGCCCTCACTTGTGCCATGTTGCTGCGAGACACAGGGAGAGATTCATGGCAGTGATTGATGAGCAACTGGGTGGAGCCAGAATGCGAGATGATTTGCTCTACCTGACCGAGGTTGACCAGGAAGGCGCGATGGCAGCGGACGATGAACTTCAGTATAGCTTCTGACAAGAAGCAACTAGACATGCCCAGTGCAAAAAGAGCCAGCAGATGAACATAGGCCTGCCATTGCGACATCTCAAGCCCGAATGGCTTGAAAATAGCTATCGCCAGCACCATGAAGGCGGTACTGACAAAGCGGA
>ONPM01000144.1 GCA_900319715.1 uncultured Prevotella sp. | reverse complement strand
CCGAGACTTTCGGCCGTCTCAGAGATGGTGGCTCCGGCCATCAGTAACTGCTGGGCACGCTGCATGATGAAGCGGCGGATATGGGAGGTGGCGGAGTCGTGGGACAAGGATTTGAACCGCTATATCGACTCGAATCTCATCCCCAGATACTACCCGATGGAGGACTATCTGCGCCACCTGCCTCAATGGAACGGCAAGCACGACTATGTAGGCGAACTGGCCCGACGGGTAAAGACCGACAACAAGCACTGGGAGAGCGACTTCCACACCTGGATGCTCTCGATGGTGGCGCAGTGGCTCGGCAAGGACCGTCAGCACGGCAATGCCATCGTACCCCTGCTCATCGGCCCACAGGGTTCTGGCAAGACCACCTTCTGCCGACGCCTGCTGCCTGAATATCTGCAGATATACTATAACGACCGACTGTCGATGAAGAACGACAACGACATCTTCATCGCCATGTCGTCGTACGCGCTCATCAACATCGACGAGTTCGACGCCATGTCGAAATCGCAGCAGCCCATCCTGAAATACCTCATATCGAAAAACGATGTGAAGTTCCGTCCGCCATACGGCAAGGTGATGGAGGAGCGCCAGAGGTTTGCCTCGTTCATCGCCACCACCAACAACCGCCGTCCGCTCGTTGACCCCACTGGCTCACGTCGCTTTGTCTGCATCTATGCCGATGAGATCGACAACTCGGGCCTGATCAATCACGATATGCTGTATGCCCAACTCTATGCAGAACTTGAGCAGGGCCGTCGCTACTGGTTCGAGGACGAGGAGAACGCCCGCATCATGCAGCAGAACGAACCGTTTCAGCAGGTCAACAACTACGAGCAGATGATAGCCCTCACCTATCTGACCCCCGAGGATACATCCGAGGAGGCGGCGTTCGTTTCTCTCCAACTAATCATGAAGCGACTTGAGAAACAGTTCCCTACCTTTACGATTACGAAAGGAACGGAGGTTGAACTCGGAAGAAGGCTGACCAAAATGGGGTATCAGCACAAGCGCTCTAACAAAGGGTCGGTATTCAGGGTTGAAGAGATATAATCTCAAAAAGTAAAACAAGTTGTTTTACCTTGTTGCTGATAGCCTTTACAACAGTAAGAGATGGCACTTTAGAAGGTAAAACAAGTTGTTTTACTTTGAGTGATGGTAGTGACAGATACAAAACATCTATCACTCGACATAACCAAGTGATATCAAACAAGTTAGAACAAAAAGTGACAGATAATTAAAAAATACACAAAATAAAATGGCAGTACATATCAAACTTATCAAGAACAACATTAAGAGCAGTCGCTCTTATGGGAAATTTTTTGCGAAAACAGTCAGTCAGGGCGAGGTGACGCTCGGTGAGATAGCCGCTGAGGCTTGCCGTAACAGCGGATTTTCCAAGGGGACTGTGGATGGTGTGGTAACAGAACTTCAGGATATCCTGAAGCACCGACTTTCCGAGGGCCAGACGGTCATACTCCCAGGAATCGGCCGTTTCAGCCTTCGGGTAGAGAGTATCGGGGTGGATGATCCGAAGGAATTCAACATCGGACGCCACATCACCCGCATCGTCTGCGGTTTTCTCCCAGCCGGTCGCCGCATCCAGGGTCGCCATATCCTCTACGACTTCTGCGAGGGCGTCAAAGCCGTCTGGCAGGCGGGCTTTAAGCCTTAGGTCAGTCGGGCCACGGCTCAAATTCCAGTTCCAACTCACACCATGCGCCCTGGCTAGAGGCCTGTTCCCCGTTCGACGGGGGACTTCCTGGATTTGACACACCTAAACCCAGCAGACGGATGGGGTGCGAATGAAACTCCACTTGTTGCATCAACTGTTTGGCCAATGGCAGAATCTCGTCTTTGGTACGAAGCACATGGTCAACTGTGATGCTGCGAGTGATTTGCTGAAAATCCTGATACTTGGCATACTGCCGAGTTTGCTCACGCTCGGCAGACTGGAAGCAGGCTTCCGTCTGCTCTCGCTTATGCGCAAACTTGACTTTCAGTGTCAGGGTACGCCCCTCGAAATCGTTCTTCTCGATGCGCCTGACCAGTTCGAGCACCGTATGATACAAGTGAATGGTGACGGCGGCATTCTCGCTGATGTCCGATTCAAAGGTCTGCTCGCAACTGACACTCTTCCTCTCCCACTCGCTGATAACAGGCCGGTTGTCGATGCCTCGCGAAAAGTCATAGAACACCTGCCCCATCTTGCCGAACTCCTGCGTCAGACGGCTCAGTGACATGTTTCTCAGGTCAAGGCCCGTGAAGACACCCATGTGGTGCATCTTCTCAGCAGTCTTCTGGCCTATGCCCCAAATCTTCTCAATCTTCAGTTGTGCGATGAAGTCCAGAGCCCTGTCGGGATGGATCACCGTCAGACCGTCGGGTTTGCGCCAGTCGGAGGCGACCTTTGCCAAGAACTTGCAGTAGCTCACGCCTGCCGAAGCCGTCAGCCCCGTCGTCTCACGGATGCGCTGCTTAATCTCACGGGCAATATCCATCGCCCACATCCCTTGACGATTGGTGCTCACCATCGTCTTATTCTCCGTCACATCGAGGAAAGCCTCATCGAGGGATATAGGCTCTATCAGGTCAGTATAGTCGTGGAATATCTCGTGCAACTGTGCCGACACCTCCTTATACTTTTGGAAATGTGGCTCCACGATGATCAGTTGCGGGCACAGACGCTTGGCCACCTGAATGGACTGTGCAGAATGTACACCAAACCACCGTGCCTCGTAACTGGCAGTTGATACCACACCGCGTTCGGCATCGTGACCGACCGCGATAGGCTTGCCCCTCAGTTCTGGATTCTCTCGCTGCTCCACAGCAGCAAAGAACTGATCCATATCCACATGAATGATTTTGTTCATCTTTCTACATAATTGGTTATTTCCCTCTTCTGAACTCCCTTGGGGTCATGCCTTTCATCCTTGTGAAGAAACTTTCAGGGTGCAAATATACAAAGAAAATGCAAGTTATTTCCGTTTCAATCAATTTTTCTTCCTTTTAGGTTACAATTGTATGAGTAATTTTATGTAACTTTGCCCCCAGATGATTATCAAACATTATTATTCACCTAAAACAAAAAAGAAAAAGCTATGGACATCAAAGCAGTAAAATTCAGAAAAGACGGATTCTATTCTCAGCCATTCGCATTTGGTGGCGAGGAAGGACAAGAGAAGTTTGACAAGAACATCCGCTATCATGGCAGTCTACAGAACTATCTGATAGACACTGGCGACGAAGTCATCTTGGTAGATACCGGCCTGCCAGCAGGATTCCCCGATGGTGCACCAGAGGAGACGGCGCCCATCTATGTCGGTAAGAGCATCTGCGAATATATGGATGCATTGGCGGCATTGGGCTACAAACCAGAGCAGGTAACAAAGATATTGCTGACCCACAAGCATGCTGACCATTCAGGAGAGTTGCGTTCCTTCCCCAATGCAAAGATTTATGTGAATGCAGAAGAAATTGGGGCAGACGAACTCAAGGACATTCCAAACATCGTGCCTGTAGAGTTTACCGACGGCGCTTATCGCAACTTCCCAGAGAGTCAGAAGATTGCCGATGGTGTTTACTTTATCAAGGCCAAAGGGCATACTAACGGTAACAGCCTCATCATCGCAGAGAACGAGGGATTGCACTATATGTTCGAGGGAGATATCACCTACGTTGACGAGGCTCTTTATGCGAACAAACTTTCCGTTGTTTTCGACGACCTGCCTGCCGCTCGCGAAACGTTGGACCGAGTACGCGAGTTCGTTCGCCATCAACCTACCGTATATTGCGCGACTGTATTGGCTGAGATAGATTTCTCCAAGAAGGAGGATTCTGGCAAATATGTCTGCTCTGTCTGCGGCTATCTGTACGATCCTGCAGAACACGACGACGTGGCTTTCGAGGATCTGCCAGACGACTGGCGTTGTCCGCGCTGCAAGCAACCGAAGACGAAGTTCAATAAAGCATAAAACGCATTAAGACTTTTTATGGACAGAAGTCAAGAAATCATCCGTACTAGTTGGATTGGTATTATAGCGAATGTGCTGTTGGCGGGATTCAAGGCCTCACTTATCCCTCCCGTTATCCCTCACTAAAGATAAACCTTGATGTGAAAATGTAAGAGGGAGAGGTGAAGGGAGGGATAAGGGAGAGATAAGTGAGGGATTGAAATGATCCCTCACTATCCGTTTGCCCTTTGTATAAAGGCATTTCCACAGATTATGTGAGAGATGGACCCAAAACCGTGATGAAATAATAATTTGCCGAAAATTGCAATCTCGATATGGCAAAATCGGGGGTACGTTTGTAGTAATGCCTTCCATCACTCGTGCTGATGCCTGTTACGGATCGTGCTAATGCCTTGCACGACTCGTAGTAGGCATTACTATCAGGGGTAAAGCCCTATCAGCACGAGGCGTGGAAGGCATCAGCACGAATGTTGGAGTCTGTCAGGCCCTACTGGAATCACTTTATCCTGACGATATTCAGCGAGTAAGGAGGCACATCGAGCAGAATGCTGCCATTCTCGGGTGAGAGCAGTTGCTCCACGGGATGGATGGCAGTGGGCGCATCGAGCGTGTTCTCTTCCATACCGTCGTTGGCTGACAGCCGAACTACACGGGCACATGTCGGCTCCATGTTTTTCAGTCTGAGACGAGCGGTGGTGGCTGCATCACTTGTATTGGCGACCTTCACGATGAGTTCGCCGCTGGCATCGTCGATGGTGGCTGAGGAGAAGATGCCCTTCGTGTCGTCGTGCTTCAGAATTGTTTCGAAGACAAGTTCGTTGTCAAGCCACGCCTTCACGCTGTCGCCATTCACCTGCAGGGTGACATCATACCAGCGCCTTGCCTCGATATGCCCGCGCTTACTGTCGGCCAGCAACTTGCCGCCATTGCTGATCTGCTCGATGGCATGCTGGGAGTTGGTCCATCCACCGAAGTTCACCCAGCAGTAGTTCTTTTCATCCACATAGTTGAAGATGATGATGAAGCCTTCAGCCCCCTCGTCCTTACGGGCGCGGAACTTACAGGTGTAGTGGTCGCTGTCGATGATGCTCTTCCCGATGCAGAGCGTGGCATCCTTGTGGCCTGTCTGCCGCACGGTGTTACCTTCCTTCTGCCAGTCGCCATAGACGTACTCCATTTCCTTATCGGCCTCAAACGTGGCGCGTGTGTTCCACGTTCCGAATCCCACACGGCTCTGCTTCGGTGTCAGCGGTTTGCGGACTTTGCCCTTATAAGGATTGTTCTGCTCCACCTTCACCACCTGCGTGCCCAGATGCTGCGGCATGAGTTGCTGCACATAGTAGCTGGGGGTTCCCATGACGCGACTGCTGCTGAAACGGATCATGTCCGGACGCCAGCGGGCATCGTTCTCGTTGACGAAGATGGGGGCATACGAAGCCAGTTCCACCACGTCGGCGTTGTTCTCCATGCCCATCATATAGACAGCCTCGCCGAGCGCGGCATTCATGTTGCCCAGTTTGCCGTAGCCGTTGGTCACCGCATATTCGCCCACATAGACCTTCGGCCCCTGGCGGTTGTAAGTATCATATTTGTGGAAAGCGGCAGCAAACCAGTCAGGTGAACGGTAGTAGTGTTCGTCAAGCAGGTCGACGGGCAGTTTGCTGTTCCACTTGGGATTATCGTCGCCCCAGGCCACCACGTTGCCGATGATCTTCATCTCGGGATACTTGGCGCGGATGGCCTTATAGAACTGCTCGTAGCGCTCATAATAATGGTCACTCTGCTGACGAGGGTCTGGCTGGTTGTTCTCGTTACCTATCTCCAGATATTCTATTCCGAAAGGCTCCGGGTGTCCGTTTCTGGCTCGCATGGCACCGTATTTCGATGTGACAGGGCCGTTGGCATACTCCAAGGCATTCATACACTCGTCGATCCACGGCTGGATGCTGTCATAGGGAGTCATACCGCCGTGCCATATTCCCACATTCACGACATAAAGTGGCTTGGCTCCCAGATCTTCAGCCCACTGCAGGTATTCGTGGTAGCCCAGTCCGTCGGAAGTGCGATAGCCCCAGTTCACGTTCCAGTGCCCCTCGCGCTCCTCAATCGGGCCGATGGTTCGCTCCCAGCGGAAGGCATTGTCGGGACTCTCCTGCCCCTCCACGAAGCAGCCTCCCGGGAAGCGCATGAACTTCGGATGCAGTTGCCAAAGCATGTTGGCAAGGTCGGGACGCATGCCGTTCTCACGGTTCTTGAAGGTGGGCGGGAAGAGGCTCACCATATCTATCTGCACCTGCCCTGCACCATCGAAGACCAGTGCAAACTGCGCCAGCGGATCGTTGTCGTTGGCAGTGAGGGTGGCTTCATACTTCGTCCAGCCCTTGGCCTTGGCGACAGGAAATCCGCTGACCAACGTCTCGGCATAGAGTTGTGAGCCGTCCTTCGAGCAGAGTGTGGCCTTTACGGTGCCCTGATATTTCAGAGTCTTTGCCCAGAACGACAGACGATAGCAGCGTCCCTGTACGGCGTTGATACCCCAATAGCCCTCGTTCACCAGACAGACAGGCAACGCTGCCGAAGCCTTGATGTCGAGTGCCAGGGCGTTGTGTTGCACACTGTTAAGCAGCGGCGTCTTTTTCGTGGGTTGTATGAGCCTGGCCGTAAGTTGCGACGGGGCTGCTGCATACGTCGTCCACCCCTGCATGTCGGCAGGCGCGCCATAACGAGGACCGTCCTCAAACGAACGGTTGCGTATCAGTTCGGCATAGATACCGCCGTCGGCAGCGTGGTTGATGTCTTCATAGAAGATACCATAAAGCATAGGGCTCACCTTCGGCCCTCGCTGCTGGGCATCAATGTCGATAGTCACTTGTGCCTTGGCTGTTGCTGAGAAGAGCGCACAACCAGCCATGAGAAGCATGTTTTTGTAAGTCATATATTCCTTGTCCTTATGTTTGATTTCATTCGATTTTGCAAAAGTACAAAAAATCTTCTGATTATTGAAGAAAAAAGATAAAAAAATGCCTGATGTCAATCGCATGACGAATCTGTTACGGGGCCAATTGTAACAGCATTGTAACATCAGTGTAACATAGCGGCGATAAATAACTTCTTTCGTTTCATAATCATAGTCTTTTGTTGGGTTTGTTTATAAACTATCCTAAATATCGTTGCAAATATAGCAATAATTCCCTAATTATTAGTAACTTTGCCCTTTGATTTTAAATGATTTTAGGTATTATGAGTATGATAGACCAAATTATCGACTTCAATAAGAACTTCGTAGCACAAAAAGGCTACGAGAAGTACCTCACCGACAAGTACCCAGACAAGAAACTGGCAGTACTGTCGTGTATGGACACCCGACTTACCGAACTGCTCCCTGCTGCCCTCGGTCTGAAGAACGGTGATGCCAAGATTGTCAAGAACGCTGGAGGTTTGGTGATTTCTGCTTTCGATTCTGCCATGCGTAGCCTTATCGTAGCTATTTATGAATTAGGTGTAGAGGAAATCATGGTTGTGGCTCACTCGCACTGCGGAGCCTGCCACATGAGTTACGACCATTTCCATCATGAGATGATTGCCCGTGGCGTGACGGATGAAACGCTTGACACCATCCGCAAGTGTGGCATAGACCTCGACCAGTGGTTGGAGGGCTTCAAGGACACACCGACCTCCGTCCGTAAGACCGTTGAGACCATCAAGACCCATCCACTTGTTCCCAATGACATCGTGGTTCGTGGGTTTATCATTGATTCAGAGACAGGAGCCTTAGTAGAAGAAATCCAATGAGGAAGATAATAAACCATTGGCTCAAGTGGACTGTATTATCAGATAATCGAAGCGATGACAGCCGTCTCTCTACAGAGCATGGCCTGTCAATCTTGTTGCAAACGACGAACGAGCGAGAGCAATGTGATGCTTGCATCAACATTGCCGAGCGAGGAGGAGCTCGACGTAGTCAAACAGAGCGGCACAAGATCCTGCTTGATACTGGGGCAAGCGATGTGTTTATCAGAAACGCAGAGCAGTTGGGCATAGATCTCAGCGATGTGGACTATGTCTTCATTTCTCACGGACACAGCGATCATGCTGGCGGCTTACGATACTTCTTGCAACATAATCAGAAGGCTCAGGTTATCGTCTCGCCAGATGCCATGAGCGGAAAGTTCTTTTCTAAGCGAGGGAATCTGCATAGTATTACCACGGAATGGCCAGAGATAGACGAAGACAGACTCGTCTTGACAGACCAGACCTGCGAGATTTTGGAAGGCCTTCATGTAATTGCCCATATCCCACAGACTCATCCCATGCCCAAGGGAAATCAGAATCTCTATGTTCAGAATGCTAATGGCGATTATATCCACGATGACTTCCGCCACGAACAGGCCTTGTATGTCGATGGTCTGCTATTCACGGGCTGTGCTCATAGCGGACTGGAGAATATTCTGGCGGCATGTCCTTGGCCTGTTCATTCTGTTATAGGTGGTTTCCACTTACTCGACGGCCAAGAGACGGCTGGTGAAATAAAAGCCTTGGCTCAAAGGCTGAAAGCGAAGTATCCTGAAACACAGTTCTACACTAGCCATTGTACAGGTGACAATGTGTTTGAGGTAATGAAAAACGTGATGGGCGAGCAATTACAGACTTTCAGATGTGGAACTATAATAGCATAGAATAGAAGGTATTTAACAACTCAAGAATAAACAAGGAATATGAAACAATTATTACTCACATCTCTGCTGTTACAGTCGCTCAGCATTTGTGGGCAGGGATTCACGAACCCCGTACTTCCTGGCTTCCACGCCGATCCAAGCGTGTGCCGTGCAGGTGATG
>ONPM01000145.1 GCA_900319715.1 uncultured Prevotella sp. | reverse complement strand
GGCATGCGACGGCCCTGGAGGTCGTAGACCTGTACCGGCGACTGCGCATCGTCTAAAGTCGTACGGGGCTGGAGAATGGCTGTGGTGGCATAGTCCTTGATGTTGTTGGTGTCAAAGAGTTGCTTGCCGCCTGAGAAGGCAATGCTGCCAACCGTCTTGATGCAGTAGCCGCCGAGGTTGTTGATAGACAGCGATCCCCCCGACATGTAGAAGTTGCCGCTGTTCTCGTCCTCATGGTCCTTGAGGATGCCGGTCTGTACAGTGTCCTTCAGTTCCACCTGGATGCCGTCGTCTTCGACGCCGTTGATGTTCAGTTCACCGCTGCTCATGAGGAAATACTGCTGACAGTGGATACCGTCTTTCTTCGCACCCGTCACGTTGATGGTGCAGTTCTTCACCTCCACATATTCCTTGCTGTAGATGGCGTGGTTGAAACTGCTCGACACGTTCAGCGTGCCTTTGCCGGCGAACTCTGTATGCCCCTTGCAGTGGAAGCAGCCTTTCGACGTGGAGTCGGCGACACCGTCGCTCAAAGTGTTCACCGTGTTGGCTGCCATACTCACCTTGATGCGCTTGCCGTCCTTGATGTGTACGGCCGAACTGTCGGGATTGGCCAGTGTCAGTCCGTTAAGCAGCATGGTCATCTTGTACTCTCCCGTGAAATAGAACTCACCATTCTCGCTCTGACCGCTCAGGGAGTAGATAATCTCGCCGGGGTTTTTGGTGGCAGTAGAAGACTGCAGAAGTTTCACGTGCGAGGATTCGCCGTTGAGATTGCTGACGTAGCCCGCAATGGCGTCAGGAATGGTTACGACAGCCTTTGTACCGTCGTAGGCTACGGTCACGGTGTAAGTCTTAGTCGAGTTATCAGCACTGGCTGCCATGCTCAGGAGTACAGCAGCCAGTGTCAATATAAATTTGTTCATCAATATTCAATATTCATTAAAGTCCCAGGGCATCCTTGGCCTTGTCGGCAGCAGCGTCGACGGCCTCACCTGCCTGCTCCTTGGCAGCGTCCTTCACTTCCTCAGCCTTGTCGGCAGCAGCGTCTGCAGCATCCTGGGCGGCACCCTCGACAGCGTCACCGGTAGCACCGATGGCTGACGACAGACTGCTCACGATAGACTCGGCAGGAGCAGCGGTCAGGGCCGAAATAGCAGCGTTTACGGTCTCGTTCTCACCGGCAAAGGCCTTGATCTTGTCGGCGTTCTCCTTCAGGAAGTTCTGAATCTTGGTCACATACTCCTTGGCAACCTCAGGGTTGTTGCCGATAATCTCCTTGATCTTCTCCTGAACGGTGGCGAGCACCTCAGCGAACTTGCCGGCATCCTGAGCCTCAATCTGCTCAGACAACTTGGATGTCATCTCACTGACGGCAGCCTCCACGTCGAAGGCGGCTGTCTCTGTGTTGTCGGCAGGAGCGGCCTGCTTGTTTCCACACGATGTGAAACCGATGGCAATCATAGCCATCACAGCGACTAATACCTTTTTCATAATGCTTTCTATTTTAAATTAAACAATAAACTTTGTGCGATATCCGCACTTGCTTGATTTTCGGCAACAAAATTACACCTTTTTTAAATATGTCAATGCAAAAAGAGGCGATTTTTACACTTATTTAGTAATTTTGCCCTCGTTTTTCAGAGATAACAAGATAAAATGACAACATTGATGACATTTCAGCCGAAACTCTTTTCGGCGCTTAAGCATTACAATCGTCAGCAGTTGACGACCGATCTGCTGGCAGGCATTATCGTGGGAATCGTCGCCCTGCCGCTGGCCATCGCCTTCGGCATTGCCTCAGGTGTCACCCCAGAGAAGGGTATCATCACCGCTATCGTCGCAGGTCTTATCGTCTCCGTCTTTGGCGGATCAAAAGTTCAGATTGGTGGCCCCACGGGTGCATTCATCATTATTATCTATGGCATCATCCAGCAATATGGCTTCGAGGGCCTGACCATCGCCACGCTCATGGCGGGCGTATTCCTTATCATGTTCGGCGTGCTTCATCTCGGCACGATTATCAAGTACATCCCGTACCCCATCGTCGTCGGCTTCACCAGCGGTATCGCACTGACTATTTTCACTACGCAGATCAAGGACCTGCTCGGACTCTCGATGGCGATCGTTCCGTCAGACTTCATCGAGAAGTGGATGGCTTATTTCGAATCCTTCGATACCATTGAGCGCTGGAGCGCACTTGTCGGCATCGGCTCCGTCGCCATCATCGCCCTTTGGCCCCGCCTCACTAATCTACTACCTCATACTTCTTACCTCTCGCCTCTAAAAAAACTGCCTGGCTCACTGATTGCCATCGTGCTGATGACCATTGCCGCTGTGCTGCTCAGACAGTATGCCGGCGTCACCACCATCGAGACCATCGGCGACCGCTTCTCCATCACGGCCACGCTGCCGGGGGCGCAGGTTCCCGACCTCACCTGGGATATCATCAAGGGGCTTGTGTCGCCCGCCATCACCATCGCCATCCTGGGCGCCATCGAGTCGCTACTCTCGGCCACCGTGGCCGACGGTGTCATCGGCGACCGTCATAACTCCAACACGGAACTCATCGCCCAGGGACTGGCCAACCTGGCATCGCCCATCTTCGGCGGTATACCGGCCACGGGCGCTATTGCCCGTACGATGACCAACATCAACAACGGTGGGCGTACTCCTGTTGCCGGCATCGTCCATGCGGTCGTGCTCCTGCTCATCTTCCTCTTCCTGATGCCGTTGGCACAGTATATCCCCATGGCCTGTCTGGCCGGCGTGCTCGTCATCGTGAGTTACAACATGAGCGGATGGCGTAGTTTCGTGAGTATCATGAAGAATCCGAAGAGCGATGTCATCGTGCTCTGGGTCACCTTCCTGCTGACGGTCATCTTCGACCTCACCATCGCTATCGAGGTCGGCCTGATCTGTGCTTGCCTGCTCTTCATGCGTCGCATGGCTGAGACGACTGATGTCAAGGTTATTTCTCAGGAGATCAATCCCGAGGAGGAAGACAGCGACTTCCAGTTGGGCAATCTGGAGCATCTGACGATCCCTGAGGGAGTCGAGGTCTACGAGATCAACGGGCCTTATTTCTTCGGTGCCGGTAACCGTTTCGAGGAGATCATGGGTGTGTTGCGCCATCAGCGTCAGAAACCCCGTGTCCGCATCATCCGTATGCGTAAGGTGCCGTTTGTCGACTCCACGGGCATCCACAACCTCACGAACCTCTGTCTCATGTCTCAAGGCGAGGGCATTCAGGTCGTCCTCTCAGGTGTCAATCCCACTGTCCAGGCTGTGCTCCACAAGGCGGACTTCGACAAACTCCTCGGCGAAGAGAATATCTGTTCTCACATCAATGAGGCTCTCGAGCGTGCCCGCCAACTGATATCCTTCAGCGCTTAGAGTAACCTTTTCCCCTCCTGATTAGGAGGGGTGCCCGTAGGGTGGGGTGGTCTGCGCTCGACCTCTGGTTGCTTGCTACCATCGGGACGCAAGAACAAGCGCTCCTTCTGCGCTCGTTCTGTCCGTTCCGATGCCTTGAACAGGTCGTTCCGATGCCTTGCACAAGTTGTTCCGATGCCTTACACAAGTTGTTCCGATGCCTTGCATACCTGTATGGAAAAGCCTTCCATGGGGCTTAGATGTCATTCGGACGACTTGTAGATGGCGTTCCTTTGATTCACAATGCAATTGACATCCGCGGTCTATCAATTATTAACGCAATAATCCCGATGCGTGAGCACCGAGATTATTCGCTGTTTAACCAAATAGCCAGGTTGTAATCACTCCGTATATACTTCCTGTTCCAAAGGCCCGAAGTGCTGGCAGGAGTGGGAGCGCAAGTACAATCCTGTAAGTGGAGATGCCATATCTATGTTATTGCATGTCGTAGACCACTTGCATGAGTTGCTTGCCGAGGTCGTCGGCCTGTTTCATGGTCTGAGCCTCGCTGTAGACGCGGATGATGGGTTCGGTATTCGACTTGCGGAGGTGAACCCAACGGTCGGGGAAGTCGATCTTCACGCCGTCGATATCATTGACC
>ONPM01000147.1 GCA_900319715.1 uncultured Prevotella sp. | reverse complement strand
AAGAATCCCTCCAGACTCCCCGTGTCATCATGAGTCCGAAAAAGACAGCAAAATCTTACAATCTTACAATCTTACAATCTTACATTGTATAGGAAAAAAGTGGAAAAAGAAATTTAATAATAATATATATTATAATATATATTATTATTAATCTTTAGAATTCAGAAAAACACACACTTTGTAAGAATGTAAGATTGTAAGATTGTAAGATTTTACTGCGGTTTGCCTCGCGACTTGAGGCGATATGGTCTGCACTTAAAGCAACTTCTTCCCCTCCACGCTCCATCCTCCTCACCCCTCGAAGTAAGCGACGGCAGATAAGGGAATAAAGGATGCCTGACAAGGGAGTAAGGAATAAGGAGTTATGTGTATAAAGTCCTATCCTTTATAAGGTTAGAAGGCATCGGCAACGGAGTAAACAGGCATTACCAACACAGTAAAGTGGCGGGGATGGGCTGTTCCTGACGACTGCGTTTCATTAAACTATGTTAAAAGTCAGAGCAATTCCATTGTCGGTTCAAAAACTTTTCATATCTTTGCAATATCAAATTGATATCATTTTAAAACTAAATCATTATGGAGAATAAGGAGTATACATTCAATGGAATCGTGATGAACGGCTTTCTGATGCTGTTTGTCAACGCAGTAGTCTTAATACTCGCCGTCGTGGGAATCATCAACAGCATCATCCAACTCGATGCGAGCGACGGCCACGTGGGTGGCTGGATGCTGGGAGGCTGCATCCTGTTGCTCATTATAAATATAATAATGTGGTGCGGACTGATGATGCTCGAGCCCAACGAGGCCAAGGTGACCACTTGGTTCGGCAAGTACAGCGGCACATTCTCGCAGACGGGCTTCTACTGGATCTGCCCCTTCTACAGCACGAAAAAGGTGTCGCTCCGTGCCCGCAACCTCGACGCTGAGCCCATCAAGGTGAACGACAAGACGGGCAACCCCGTGATGATCGGCCTGGTGCTCGTGTGGAAACTGAAGGACACCTACAAGGCCCTCTTCGAGATAGACTCCCAGACGATGGCCGCCAACCCCAATGCGATCGGCTCAGACACCAAGGGACTGATGAACGCGCTGGAGAACTTCGTCCGTGTGCAGAGCGATGCAGCCTTGCGGCAAGTGGCTGGCCAGTATGCCTACGACGATGAGGACACCAAGGCAGGAGAGCCCACACTGCGCTCAAGTGCCGACGAGGTCAACGAGCAACTGGAGCAGAAACTCGACGAGCGTCTGGCTCTGGCAGGCATCGAGGTGGTCGAGGCCCGCATCAACTATCTGGCCTACGCCCCAGAGATCGCTGCCGTGATGCTGCGTCGCCAGCAGGCCTCAGCCATCATCACCGCCCGCGAGAAAATCGTCGAGGGAGCCGTCTCGATGGTGAAGATGGCGCTCGACAAACTTTCGAGCGAAAATATCGTAGACCTCGACGACGACAAGAAGGCGGCTATGGTATCTAATCTGCTCGTGGTACTCTGTGGCGATGAGTCTGCACAGCCTGTCGTAAACACAGGAACGCTGAACCATTAGACAGAAGAACATGTTTTTTGACAAAAGAACATAAGAACATAATGGCTACGCCAGAAAAAAGTACTAAGAGTTTTATCCTCCGCGTCGACGCTGAGACGATGAGCGCTATCGAGGCCTGGGCTGCTGACGAGTTCCGCAGTACCAACGGCCAGTTGCAGTGGATCATCACCGAGGCCCTGCGCAAAGCCAAGCGTCTGCCCAAAAAGAAACAAAGCAATGGAACAGAATAACTTTGACATCAAGAAAGTGAAGGTGCATCGCACCACAGAGGCGACCGTCTTTGAGGTCGTGTTCGTCCTCATGGCCATCATCGTCTGGGGGCTGATCATCTGGATGGTCCATCAGGCACCAGACATCGTGCCCACCCATTTCGATGCCTCAGGCAAGCCGAATGCATACGGTTCGCCTGCGGGAGTCACCATTCCCTGTGTACTTCTGACAATAGGAGCCGTCGTCTGTATGGTATGCGCCTATTTCCCACGACACATCAATATGCCCTTCAAAATCAGGAACATCCGTCAGGTGGAACTTGCCATCCGGCTACTTAGGGTGACAGGCATCACATTCCTGTTGATACCTCTGGCTTTGGCCTATACCATGCTAGGCATGAGTTCACCGTCTGCCATTCCCATCTTGGCAACCGTCGGCCTCATCCTCGTGGAAACTGTCTTGTTCTCAATCATCATCTACAAATCATAACAACAAACTATCATGGTAGAACTAAAGAACGAACAACTCTCCCATTTATGAAGAAAGCTATATTCACGCTACTGACAGCCCTTGTCGCCATCGCCGGATGGGCACAGGTTAATCCAACATCAGTTCTTGTTGGCTCATGGTCTGGCAAACTCAAAGTAGGAGCCATGTCACTAACCGTTATGCTCCATCTGGAACAAAAAGAAGGTTATGTAGTGGCATCGCTTGACAGCCCTGATCAAGGAGCTAAAGATATTCCTGCCAAAATGGAATACCTTTCTGACGACTCTGTAGCCGTGAAGGTAGAAATGATTGGTGCTACCTATCAAGCCAAACTGACAGACGGGAAACTCGATGGCACATTCTCACAAAACGGTATGAAGTTTCCACTTGAAATGACGAGAGGTGTGCCTGAGGTAAAGCATCCTCAGGAGCCAAAGCCACCCTATCCTTACGAGACGGAGGAGGTGACGTTCATTAACGAGGCTGACGGTGCCACACTGGCTGGTACACTAACTTGGCCTATGGGATATGACAAGAAGGTCAAGAAGAAGCCCATGGTTGTGCTATTCGTCACTGGAAGCGGACAGGAAAACCGTGACGAGGAAATCTTTGGCCACAAGCCTTTTCTGGTTATTGCCGACTATCTGGCTCGCCAAGGCATCGCCACCTTGCGGTATGACGATCGTGCTACAGGCAAATCGACAGGTGGAGATGTGAAGAATGCCACATCAGAGGACTTTGCCCGAGACGCCGCTGCTGGCCTCGAATTTCTGCGCAACAAGAAAGCGTTCAGTAAAGTAGGCATTCTGGGCCATAGCGAAGGGGGACTCATCGCCTTTATACTCGGCGCAAAGAAAAAGACGGACTTCATCGTCTCGCTGGCAGGTCCTGGCGTCAAGGGCGACACGCTCTCAGTAGTCCAAAGCAACCGCATCATGGAACTCTCTGGAATCGACCCCAACATGGCGGTTAAGATGACGGTCAAGAAATTACGCCAAGACGAGCAGTTTAAGAAGTTACCCTGGTATCAGTATTTTTTAGACTATGACCCCTCGGAGAATATCCGCAAGACCCGTTGCCCCGTCTTCGCACTCAATGGCGACCGTGATTGCCAGGTCATTGCTTCACAGAACCTGACAGCCATCCGGCAATTACTGCCACCCTCCAAGAAGAATCTCTTGAAGGAATACCCTGGGCTGAACCATCTGTTCCAACACTGCACCACAGGTCTGGCAACAGAGTATGGTCAGATTGAGGAAACCATTTCCGAGGAAGTGCTAAAAGATATCGCGCAATGGCTCCAGCAGCTTCAGAAATAACAATCAAACAATATAAAAGTATGGTAGAACTCAAAAACGAACAACTCTCGATCGTCGTATCAGAGAAAGGAGCCGAGCTCCAGAGCATCAAGGACACCAACGGTAAGGAATACCTGTGGCAGGGAGATCCCAAGTATTGGCCTCGCCGCTCACCCATCCTCTTTCCTATCGTGTGCAGCGTGAACGACGAGACTTATACTGTCGACGGAAAGGAATATCATCTGCCTCGTCACGGCTTTGCCCGCGATGCCGTATTTAAACTCATTGCCCAAGGCGAGCATAAAATTACCTTCGCCCTCGAATCGTCGGAAGAGACGAAGCAGGTCTATCCCTACGACTTCACCCTCAGCGTCAG
>ONPM01000149.1 GCA_900319715.1 uncultured Prevotella sp. | reverse complement strand
GGGATGGCATAACTCTGGCCCTGCAGTCCCACGCCCTGACCCATGACGGCCCCAAACTTGCGGTAGGCGATATAGGCCGCCCCACCACCGTGCATACCTTTGAGATTGCTGCCGAATACAAAGATCTCGTTCGGCTCCAATGATGTGATAAACTCTGGTGTTGTTCTCTTCTTCATAATATCTTCTCTGATTAGTTCCATATCCTCGCAAGCCTTCGATTCTGCCATGTCTGCCATCGAACCCGGCATGGACGGTGCAGGCATCGACATCCTAGCCTCGCCCATGGTGGCCTCCTTGCGAAGGATGGCCGTTTCGTCCATCACCTCCGGCATATCCAAGTCCATATCGAAATTCTTCTTGAAATACGGCACGATGATCTGCTCCTTCAGTTTCTTGAACTTCTGCGAAATGGCCGACGGAGTCATCCCCAACTGCGCTGCTATCTCCTTCGCCTTGAATCCCTGCAACAGCAGCATGTGGATAATCAGCCTTTCCTGACGGTCTAACGAAGCATGGTCGCACACATCCTCCACCATCCGGTTGAACTGCAGACGCAGGTCACTGGTCACGTCGAACGACATCAGATAGTCTTCGAACGTGATGCTGCCATATTCCTTGTGGTACCATTTCAGTGCATCGAGCACCACATAGCGGAACCCGTTGATGAGCCACGTCTTCAGACTCACGTTCGGCGAGTGATCCTCCAGCGGCTTCCAGTCGTGCTCCATCAGGTAGAGTGCATACTGGTGAGCCAGCGACATGAAGTCCAGATTCTCCTTTTCGCGCAACTGATATCGCTGGTCGAAGATGTTATAGCCCACCTGACAATATCCGTAGAAATATTCTCGGATAATGTCGGCATCGCCCTCACGGAAACCGCTCAGAATCTCTTTGTCTGACAGATTTCTGAACTCCGCTCGCCTACCCATTGCCTTTCGCTGATAGTACATAACTCGAAATATTTTCTGCAAAATTACAAAAAAATCGCTTCATTGCTTAATTTTTCTGCAAATTCTTCTTCAAAGAGATAAAGACTAGTCGAAAAAGAAGTATTCACCATTTAAAAAGTTACGATTATGAAAACGAATGAAGTAAAGACAAAGCGAGTTCACAACCTGATTATTGTCGATGAGAGCGGTTCTATGGAAGTTATCCGCAAGCAAGCCTTTGTAGGCATGAACGAAACCCTGCAGACCGTCCGCAAGATGCAGGAGAAGTTCCCTGACCAGGAGCAGTTCGTTACCTTGCTCACCTTCGATACTGGCCATACCACCTGGCACTACGACAACCAGCCCGCTGCACAGACCAAGGACTTGGACTGGAAAGCCTACTGCCCTGGTGGCGGCACACCTCTCTACGATGCCATCGGCAAGGGTATCTCCAAGACAAACGCCCAGATTGAGGACGGCGACCATGTGCTGGTGACCATCATTACCGACGGCGAGGAGAACAGCAGCGAGGAATGGACGCTGAAGATGATTCGTACGATGATTGAGAAGTTGAAGAAGCAGGGTTGGACCTTCACACTCATCGGCACCGACAACCTCGATGTCGAAGCAATGGCCCACTCCTTTGCCATCGACGAGCATCTGGAGTTCCAGCAGAGCGAAGCCGGAACCAAGGCCATGTTTGCCCGCGAGCGCCGCAGCCGTGAACGCTTCAACTGTTGTGTCGCCGAGGATGCCGCCATGCCCACAGGTTCGTTCTTCAAAGAAGACGAAAACTAACTCTCTTATATGTAAATCCGCTCCTGCATTGCAGGGGCGGATTATATATGATACCAATTGAATGGAGGGAAATGTCGTCGGTTTTTATGCTAAATAAGTTAAATCACGCTTTATTCTGCCAAAATATGAGTACCTTTGCACGCGCATTGGATGAATATACTGTTAAATTCTAATCCCACAGCAATGACGGAAGACGAAAGCAAGAAGTTTAAAGTGGAACTTGACCATGAGCAAAAGGTGATTCGCCTTGGCTGCTGGTTCTATGACCTTAAAGGAGTCCTGATAACAGAGGCTACCGAAGAAGACAAGAAGAAATACTACTGTGATAAGTTCATGACCTATCCCATAGTCGATGATGACTGGCAAGTCCGTGAAGACGGGTGCATATCTGACGGCATAGGATTGCTTGTCATAGGAAAGAAAGGAGACACCATCCCTCTGATTAAACTCAGTGAGGTCCTCGACCTCAACGTAGAAGAGCGTTACGGTGAATATTCGGACATTCTTGTCGATTTGGAACGCCACGGAATTACCGTAGCCAACCGCATGGAGGATAATCTTCATGAAGAACTTCCTGAGACGATCACTCTTGAAATTGACAAAATCAGAAAAACGGAAGATGTCTATAGGATAGATTCTGACAGGAAGGGCTATTATATTCCCCGCAGGTTCTGCCATGTCGGAAAAGACGGCATATTATACCAGGACATAGAGGCAAAAGAAAAAGAGGAGGGTGGCCGATATAACAAGATAGCCTGTCAGATTGCTGAAGATGTCAATAGTCTTTCCTGGTTCTTCAATCATCATCATCTGAAGGTTCGTTGCCAAAGTGTCGATGCCAACAATGCCTCTGAAGATGGTACAGACAAACACATTCCTGATGACTGGCATATAGCCATCAAGACATTGGAGGACGATATAAACAGTGAGATACAACATATGCAGGAAAAATATTCTGATGATTATTTCCGTCTTAAACGCCCTATAGTAATATAAATATGACAGAGGTTAAACAAGATGAGATGCAGACCTTTCTGCAGTTAGCACGCGATGCCGTGAAGGAGAAAGACTATGATGCCGCCATCGACCATCTTATCTCAGTCTTTCAGATGGATAAGTGCAACAGCGAGGCTTTTGGCATCATGGGCGACGTGGCTCTTTCAAAGCATGACATTGATTCTGCTGAAGGTTATTATCTCCGGCGGCTCGAACTTGACCCTCAGAGTTATGAGGCCCACCTGGACTTGGGAGTTTTGTATACCGAGCGTTGCGATTACGAGAATGCTATAAGAGAGTTAAAGACGGCTTTGGAATTCAGTAATGAGCATGGCGACCCATATCTGTTCATAGCATCTATCTATTACAATCTCGGGCAATACGACGAAGCATACGACTGGCTCTACCGGCAACTCTTTGAACTCAAAGCCGAACAGTCCCAATCCAAGAGGGATTTGTATAACCAGGCATACTTTGGCGTTGCTAGCACCATCTGTCAGAATATGTCCATCAGCGACCTCGACAGCCTCATTGGTCAGATAGAGACCAGACACAACGTCAACATCACCACGCATCTCGTTGTTAATCCTGATGCTCCTCTCATGCCGTTCCGCAAGACTGATGAACATAGTTATGAAATCGACTACGACCTCGATTCTGGTGACAAGTTCTACGAAGTGCTGACATCATTGATACTGCTGGACAACAGCCTTGGCGGAGAGCATTTCGAATTCCATCATTTCCTAATGTCCACAGAAGATGGAAAAGAGCAGTTTGCAGCGATGACCAGAAACACGATGGATGCCGATTCAGCCCTGTCCATGGCTGATTTGCTTAACTATCTGGTGCTGGACATCCGAACCAGTTTGATTCGTATTTATACGGACGAAGTCATACACAACACGCCAGAGTTCAAGAAATACCGTCCCCTCCAGTGGCTTGGAATGGGAAATGCCATCGTTCAATCCTTCGACTACATCAGAAGGCTGGAGCGGATTCATGCCCCCCGACTTGTCATCTACGTTCATAAGGTGCTCTTGTATATGAAGTCGGTACAACTCTATGAATATTTCAGAGCACGCGAAAAGCGGATCGATTTCGAGTCCGGACTAAATGAGCATAAGGTGGGATACTCAATCTATAACGACCATATGGACTTGA
>ONPM01000163.1 GCA_900319715.1 uncultured Prevotella sp. | reverse complement strand
TCAGCGGATCCAGTCCGCCGTTTCCGCTGCCGGCCAGCAGCCGCGCGCGGTCTCTCAGTCTGTACACCCGCATGGCGGGCTTCAGGTACTTGCGTTTCACTGTCTGTGTTGTCATATCGTCTGGGTGATTAATTATTCGGGTGCAAAGATAAGAAAAAAACACATACCATGCAACCTTTTTACAGGAAAAACTTTTTTACCGTCGTTCGACAGGCCGTCGCGGGCGGCTACCTGATACCTGAATCAGGTATGAGGTCTTGGCCCGCCAATTGCGATTGTCCGTGATGGACTCCTGTTAAATTTCCTCTTTATTTTTTTCGTTTAATCGGAATTTTATCGTATCTTTGCAACCGAATAATTAATTACCGACAATATGAAACAGAGACTACTCATCATCCTGCTGGCGCTCCTCACCACCATGACGGCGGGGGCGTATGAAACCAGCGGTACATTTGATTCAGGAAAGGTTCAATGGAATCTCAACACAGGAACAAAGACACTTACCTTTACGGGTTCGGGCAATATACCTGATAACAACTCCGGCTCTTTCCTCTGGGATAATACGTTGGTTGAGAAGTTGGTCTTTGATAGTGGCATCACGCGCATCGGAAAAAATGTATTCAAGAATCACGGGTACCTAAAAGAAGTAGTATTCCAGGCAGGAAGCCAACTGACAGAGATCGGCTATCAAACTTTCGCTGGATGCACAAGCCTTTCATCCATCACGCTTCCCAATAGTCTGCAGACGATAGAAGGTAGCGCTTTCCAATCTTGCAGTAGTCTGATGGCCATCACCATCCCCGCCAGTGTGAAGACTATCGTGGGTAATGCCTTCGATAATTGTACTGGTCTGATAACATGCACTATCTTGAGCAATCAATTGACAAGAATCGATGATGGTTGTTTCCAATCTTGCAGTAAACTGACGGCCATTGATATTCCAAACGGCGTGACGTCCATTGGTCCTCGCGCCTTTTCTGGCTGTAGGAGCCTCGAATATGTGACGCTCCCGGGGAGTCTGGAGAATATAAATTCTCAAGCTTTCTATAATTGTAGCAGTCTCAAATACGTGACGCTCCCGGGAAGTCTGAAGAATATAGGGTCTCAAGCTTTCTATAATTGTAGCAATCTGAAGGGTGTTATTTGTAAAGTTGTTGACCCCAAGAATTTGACGATAGATAATGAGGCTTTTAATAATAATACAGCATTTTGTCTTCCGCCTGATGCTGATACCAGTGCATGGGAAAGTCGTGGATATAGCAACATTACCTTTACCCCCATGTCTTGGACAAGCGGTGATACGGTTATTAAAATGGATTTAGAAGGCACGCTGACCGTCTCTAAGAAAGCCGGTGACGGCGATGGAGTCATGGCTGGTCGTGGTTATCCGTCAGAATTAAAAGGCTACATAAAAATGGCTGTCATCGAGCCTGGCGTGACGACCATCGGTGATGATGCCTTCAAGGAATGTACTGGCCTGACATCGGTCACCATCCCCTCCAGCGTGGCGACCATTGGTACCAGTACCTTCGAGGGTTGTACTGGCCTGAAATCGGTCACCATCCCCTCCAGCGTGACGACCATCAGGGTCCGTGCCTTCTATGGTTGTACTGGCCTGACATCGGTCACCATCCCCGCCAGCGTGACGACCATCGGGGAGTGTGCCTTCATGGGTTGTACTGGCCTGACATCGGTCGCCATCCCCTCCAGCGTGGAGACCATCGGTAACAGTGCCTTCAGGGATTGTACTGGCCTGACATCGGTCACCATCCCCTCCAGCGTGGAGACCATCGATGACGGTGCCTTCATGGGGTGTACTGGTCTGATGTCGGTCACCATCTTTGCTCCATCATTGACGAAATATGAATATCGCGCTTTTGCGAATAATGCCTCCGATCGCAAGATCTACGTGCCCAGTGGCAGCGTGGATACATATAAGGCTGGCTGGAACGATTACGTTTCCGCCTCCGACATCAAGCCGCTTCACTACATCATCGACGAGGGCAAGGATGTGAGCATTCTGAGCAACGGCACGGGCAAGAACGTGGCGCTGAAACGCTCGTTTGCGAAGGGCAAGAAGCAGACGGTCTGCCTGCCCTACGCCCCGAAGGAACTGCTCAACTACGGCAAGGTGTGGGCATTTACGGGCATCAACGAGGGCAAGGCCGTGATGACGGAGATTACCAACAAGGCCTCGCTGCAGGCCAACACCCCGTACATCTTCGAGGCCTCGAACGACCTGCTGAACATCACCTTCCCCAGCGTCGAGATCAGCATCGGCAGCGACCCGAAGACGGCTCCCTCTGGCGCAGGCTTCACCTTCCACGGCACTTACACGGAGAAGATATGGGAGGCCACGAGCGACGAGGTGGTGAAAGGCACAATCTACGGCTTTATGATGAAGGACAACGACGGACAGACCGTCGGACAGTTCGTGAAGGCCCGCCGCCGCACGGTGCTCCGCCCCTTCAGTTGCTATCTGGAGTATAGTGGTAGTCTGACGGGCACCGCTTCAGCCACGCGCGGCGAGGCTCAGGAGCCACTGCCCGAGGTGATCGACATCGTCTGGCTGGCAGCCGGCGATACCGGTACGGCAACGGGCATCAAGGAAGTGAAAAGTGAAAAGTACGGAGTCGAAGGCTGGTTCTCACTCGACGGCCGGCGCCTCTCGGGCAAGCCCTCGCAGAAGGGCCTTTATATCCACAATGGCACGAAGGTCGTGATCAAGTGAGAGAAGTGAGAGTTCGTTCCTTAAAAAGTTTGGAATTATGAAGAAACAATATACGAAACCCACATGCAAGGTGTATCCGCTGAACGCCACACCCCGACTGCTGGCAGCCAGCGACGACCTTTGGGGTAAAGCCCCCGCCATCACCCCCGACGATCATCACCTGGCCTGAAGCATCAGGCATCCGCGCAGTGGGGCGCAATGGGGTCAGGCACCATTGCGCCCTTTTGCATTGCGAATGATCTGCATAGTCGGCTCTTCCTGCCTTTGTGGATATAGATACCCTTCGTGGGTGGAGTGCTGAGACGGCGCCCGCTGAGGTCATACCACGGGGCGGTGCCGTTGTCGGCCTTCAGGCGCAATGGGGTCAGGCACCATTGCGCCCCAATTGGTAACTTTCAAAATCTAATATTGAAGACATGATTTTGCTTGTTTTTACCGAAATTTGTATTATATAATAGGTAATATTAGTAAAAAAACGGATTATCTGTGTTTTTATTCGGAAAAACTTTGTATCTTTGTGGCGTGTTTAAAAATTCGATGACGTTATGACGGCAATTACAATCAACATCCCCAATCACGAAGTCAGCTTCTTCAAGAAGATGATTGCAAAGATGGGCTGGACGTACAGCGAGGCCGACGTGGTGCGCTCGGCTGCCACGCCTAAGGAGCAGGCGCTTGCCAAGGTTGATCATGCCTTCGGGCAGTTGCGCCAGATGAAGGATGGCCAGCTCCAAGGTGTCAATGCGGAGGACCTGCTCAATGAACTGTAAGATTGACACCACGCCTGACTTCGCCCGCGACCTGAAACAGTTGGCGAAGCGCTATCCCTCGATGAAGGACGACTATCGTGACTTCCTCGATGTCTTACGCAAGTCACCGCTCATGGGCGAACCGTTGGGCAAGCATCTTCGCAAGGTGCGTTTCCCCATCGCCTCGAAAGCCAAGGGCAAGAGCGGTGGTGCGAGGGTCATTACCCACACCGTGCTTGTCGAGAGCGATGGTGCCGACATTACACTCGTCACCATCTACGATAAGTCCGACCAAGCCAACATCTCCAACCGCGAGTTGCGGAAACTGATGAAGAAAAACGGACTCGAATAACCACAGACAAAACCGATATTTCAACGATGAGTAAAATTGAGGTGCTAACAAAGAGTAGTCGGCGGGACAGGTGATTGGGGCATTATACCCATGTCTTCCTGCCTTTGTGGATATAGATACCCTTCGTGGGTGGAGTGCTGAGACGGCGCCCGCTGAGGTCATACCACGGGGCGGTGCCGTTGTCGGCCTTCACACCCTGAACGGCATTGGGATTGCCCCAGACGAAATACTGAGTTTCAACAAACTGCCCGTCCTTATAGACGTTCCGCTTCTCTATGGCACCATTGGCATCATAGAAGTTCTCGTAGACATTCTCATAGTTATCGTTATAATCACAAGTGAATGTCACCTTCGTCAGCCAACCGTGGTCGTCATACTCCCAGAGATAGGTGGTGTTATAGACGATGTCTCCCCATTGTTCCACCATACAGATTTTGGCTTCTTCCCCCTTGCTGTTGTATTCTGGCCTGATCGTGCCGCAGAACGTCCAACCACCGGCACCGTCAGGAACATATTCGTCGCGGTTTACGGCATAAATGCCATTGTACCCATAGATGAAATTTTTCCATCTCGGAACCAGTTGGCCCGAGTTGTTCTCTGCGTAAATGACAACTATTGTGGGGAGGCCGTCCTCGTTCCATTCCTGGCCCACGCTTTCCTCCAGGTAGGTCGCCACATATTCGCCGTCACGCATGTCGTAATTCCCCTCACTCAGCAGCCGTCCCTGGTCGTCGTAGTTGCGGAGGTACTTGGATTCTACGTTTCCCTCAGCGTAGTAGTAGGTGTAGTGTATCTCCGTCAGTTTTCCGTTCTCGTAGGTGTAGTCTTCTTGCCGTGTTTTCTCGTTGGTCACGGGATTCACCGCGTAGACCGTGTAGGAGTTTGAGATTTGCTGCTGTGCGCCACGTTGTGGCTGAGCGCCAACTGTGAGCGCCATCATTGCTCCGAGGAGCGAAAGGTAGAT
>ONPM01000151.1 GCA_900319715.1 uncultured Prevotella sp. | reverse complement strand
TACTGTTCGGGCGACATCACGTAGCGATAAACGCCGGGGTCGTTCGGGTCCTTCGAGAACTTCAGCTTCTTCTCAATTGCTTTAACTTTCATCGTCATAATTGTAATCTCCTCTTAGTTTTTAATTAGTTTGTAAATTTTTTTTGTTTTTTGTTTAGTTTTTGTTTTGGTTTCACTTTGTCTCCATTTGTGACTTCTTTTTTACGCTCTGGGCAGGCAGAAAATTTTGCCAGGCCTGAAAGCAAATTTTTGGTGCCCTGCGCTCCAATTCCATCGTTCCTATTGACAATGCAAAGGTACGAAAATTTCAAAGCTCCTGCAAATAAAAACGCAATAATCCGCCTTTTTTGACCCCTATTTTTCACCCTAAAAATGCAGAAAAATCATACGGCATTGAAAACAGCAAAAAGTTATTTTGTTATTTGTTACTTTGTTACTTTTTGCTGTTTTCAAAATTGCAAAGATGGGCTATAATATTTTATATATATTATAATATATATAAAATTAATAATATATAATTATAGATAATAATTTCATTTCTCCCTCGCACTCCCTTTTTCGGAAAAAGTAACAAAATAACAAATAACAAATAACATAATTCATTCGAAATATTTTTGGCAATATGCTCAAAAATGTTTAACTTTGCCACATATTACTATAAAGCACATACGATGACGCCAGAGGAAAAAGCCAGAGTAAAGATAGACCAGATGTTTTACGATGCTGGTTGGACGGTGGTGGATAGAGAATTCTATTCTCCCACCATCACAGCAGCAGCCATCCGTGAAGGTCTATTAATGGGAAACCGTGAGGCCGATTATTTCCTTTTTGTCAATGGTATGGCTGTGGGCGTCTTGGAAGCCAAGCGTCAGGAAGTGTATGTAGCTTCTGATGTGGTTTGCGAACAGGCAGTCAGTTATACACGTTACGTCCCCAAATGCTATAGAGCCTTTGCCCGTCCTCTTCCATTCATATATGTTTCCAATGGAGAAGACACCTTTTTCCGCGATTGCAGGGATGAGGATTCTGACTTGGAACAAATCAATAGGATTCATACCCCCAAAGAAATCGTCAAGATGTTGGGCATAGAAGACCCTTTTGCAGGCTTGCCCTCTTTGGATTTGAAGAAGAAAGCCCTGCGCGACTGCCAGTATGAGGCGATTACCGAACTGGAGAACAGTTTCCGTTCTGGTCAGAACCGTGCCCTTATCGTATTGGCAACAGGTGCCGGAAAGACCTATACCGCCTGCATGGCAGCCTATCGTTTCTTGGCTTACACTCCCATGAAACGCATCTTGTTTCTGGTTGACAGGAACAATCTTGGAAAACAGGCTGAGGGCGAGTTTGGCATGTTCCGGCTGACAGAGAATGGTGACCCCTTCAACACCATTTATACAGTTAATCGTTTGAAGTCCAACAAGGTACCTTCAGACAGCAATGTTGTCATTTCCACCATTCAGCGTCTTTTTTCTTTGCTGACAGGCAGGGAAATCACGGACGATGATGATGACGATGAGTGCACGACAACAGGCGAAGTACAGCTTAAAGGCAATCTCCAGCTCCCGCCCGACTTCTTTGATTTGATTATCATCGATGAGTGTCACCGTTCCATCTATGGTGACTGGCGTAAAGTTCTGGAATATTTCAATACTGCCAGACTGATAGGCCTGACAGCCACACCCGTTCCTGAGACAATGGCTTTCTTCAACAACAATCGTGTGGTTAACTACACCTTGGAGCGCTCTATTGTTGACGGTGTCAATGTAGATGCCCGTATCTATCGCATCAAAACGGAAGCCACAGAGAACGGAGGTGCCATTCTGAAAGGCGACAAGCTGAAACGCGTGACCCGATACACTGGCGATGTCGAGACGGTCAAGAACGAGGAAACCAGGAACTATACCAAGGAAGAGTTGAATCGCAGTGTCATCAATCCTGCCCAGATCAAGCTGGTGCTTGAGACCTTTCGTGATGCTGTTTATACGGAGATGTTCACAGATCCTCAGCGTGAGCCCAACATGGACTACCTCCCCAAGACGCTTATCTTTGCGCTCAACGAGGTTCATGCCACCAACATCGTCAAGATAGCCAAGGAAGTGTTTGACAGGACTGATGACAAGTTCGTGCAGAAGATTACCTACTCCTCAGGCGACAGCAACGAGTTGATACGCCAGTTCCGTAATGATAAAGACTTCCGTATTGCCGTGACCTGTACGCTGGTGGCTACCGGTACTGATGTCAAGCCGTTGGAGGTCGTGCTTTTCATGCGTGACGTATCCTCTGAGCCCCTGTATATCCAGATGAAAGGTCGTGGTGTGCGCACCATCGGCGACGACCAGTTGCGCAATGTCACACCCAACGCCTTCAGCAAGGATTGCTATTTTCTGGTCGATGCTGTAGGCGTTACAGAATCACATAAGACCGTACCAGGCGGAGGCAGTGGTCCCCAAGGGCCAACGATTACCCTGCGCCGACTCTTGGAATTGCTGACGCATGGCAATGTTTCCGACGAGAACCTGCTGACGCTTGCTGCCAAGCTGCCACGCATCGACAAGAAATGCAGTGACAGTCAGCGCAAGGAGTTTGAGCGTCTGGCTCATGCCAGCATGAGGGAGATATCTTCCAATATCTACGAGGCCTTTGAAAAAGATATTCTTCCACCATACAATGACATCAACGAACCCAACAACGAACGCAAGGGGCTGGTGGCTCCTTTGACCAATCATCCCGAGGCCCGTCATTACTTGCTGATATTAGCAGCAGGCTTCATGGAAACCTTACAACCTGGTGAGGACACACTCATCTCCAAGGGTTTCTCACAGGAAGAGGCCAAGGACGTGACGTCAGCCTTCGAGAAATACTGCAACGACCACCAAGACGAGATAGAGGCACTTCGCATGATTTACAATAACGATGGTGAGCCGTTGACATATTATATCCTGAAGGATTTGGAAAACAAGCTGAAGATAGCCAATAACAAGTTCCAGTCTTCGCGCATCTGGAACTCCTACGCCATCGTGAATCCCAAAGCCGTCAAACGACATACCACCAAAGAGGAGAAAGAGGCACTCACCAACATCATTCAGCTGGTACGCTTTGCCAACCATCAGATAGAGAAGCTGGAGAGCCTCTATCCCTTGGCTCAGCAGCGCTTCAACCTCTGGTATGGTCAGATGCAGCGTGACATCACGGACACTCAGATAGCCATTATCCGCCAGATAGTGGACTACATCGCATCCAATGGCGCCTGCACCATTAAGGACATCATCGATGATGATAAGACGCGAGCAGCCCAGCTTATCAAGGCATTTGGCGGTAAGCAACAGGCCGACGAGGCACTTGTCTCGCTGTCCCGATTCCTACTTTACAGAAAAACAGTATAACCTATTATGGCAACAAATAAAGAAACTTCCCTTACCAAGAAAGTCTGGACGCTGGCCACTACACTCTCAGGACAGGGTATTGGCTTTACAGACTATATCACCCAGCTGACCTATCTTCTTTTTCTGAAGATGGACGACGAGAATACCGAACTTTTTGGTGAAGAATCATCCATCCCTGAGGGCTTTCGTTGGAAAGACCTCATCGAGTTGGATGGCTTTGACCTCATCACGCAATATGAGGCAACGCTGAAAAAGCTTTCCGAGGAAGAAAACCTCATTGGCACCATCTTCGTGAAGGCTCAGAATAAGATAGACAAGCCCGTATATCTTCGCAAGGTCATCACACTGATTGACGAGGAACAATGGCTGGTGATGGATGGCGACGTGAAGGGTGCCATCTATGAGAGCATCCTGGAGAAGAACGGTCAGGACAAGAAGAGTGGGGCAGGCCAGTACTTCACGCCCCGTTCCCTCATCTCCGCAATGGTTGATGTGGCTCGCCCGCAGATAGGTGAGACGGTGTGCGACCCTGCCTGTGGTACCGGTGGCTTCCTCTTGGCTGCCTACGACTATATGAAAGACCAGTCGCAGGACAAGGACAAGCGCGACTTCCTCCGTGAACAGGCACTGATAGGTTATGACAATACGGCCCTCGTAGTTACGCTGGCCTCCATGAACCTCTATCTGCATGGCATAGGCACCAATCGCAGTCCTATACTCTGCGAAGACTCGCTGGAGAAACAGCCTGAGAAACTGGTGGATGTCATCTTGGCCAATCCGCCTTTTGGCACTCGTCCGGCTGGCAGTGTCGATATAGACCGTCCCGACTTCTTCGTAGAGACCAAGAACAACCAGCTGAACTTCCTGCAGCACATCATGGTGATGCTGAAGAATACGGGCCGTGCTGCTGTGGTATTGCCCGATAACGTGTTGTTTGAGGGTGGCGCAGGTGAGACCATCCGCAAGGAACTGCTGAAGAACTACAACCTGCATACCATTCTCCGTCTGCCTACAGGCATCTTCTATGC
>ONPM01000152.1 GCA_900319715.1 uncultured Prevotella sp. | reverse complement strand
GCTGCCGACTACGCCAAGCAGGGCGTGTCGTTTGTGGTGACCAACACGAACTTCAACGAGACCGTGGCAGGCAATGCCATGAAGATGGGCTCTTGCGTGGGTGACGACGGCAGCATGAACTTCGCCACCGTCGAGGAATATGTCAAGACTGCCGCTGATGCTGGTATGAACATCTACGGTCATACCTTGGCCTGGCACGCCCAGCAGCCCTCTAAGTGGCTCAACTCGCTGCTCGCAGACAAGGACGATCCCGACTATGTACCTGGCGGAACGAAGATTGTCGAGGAAGAAGAGAAGGTGAACTGTATCGTCGTCTCTTCCGGCGACATGGAAGAGGCCGCCTGGGACACTCAGTTCTGGATTCTCATCCCCGAGGATACCCCGATGCACACTGGCGATGCTTGGGAGGTATCGATGAAGGTACGCGCAGAGAAGGCTTGCTCTGCAGGCACTCAGACGCACAAGGAGCCAGGCGGATACATCCACTGGGCTGCCATCGGTACCGTCAACTTCACCACAGAGTGGACAGAGTATAAGGCTAAGGGTTCCGTCGAAGCCGCTTCTGACGGTGGATGGTCTATCGCCTTCAACCTGAACGACTTTGCCGAGGCCAATACCTACTACTTCACTGACATCAGTTATAAACTCAATGGCGTGGAGATGGTGGTCAACGGCGACTGTAAGGATCTGGGCAATACCACCAGTTTCCGTACCAAGGAGCGCCGTGGCTCTACTGATCCTTCCACCATCGTCGACAAGATCATCGTCAAGAAGGAAGTGTCTACGGGAGGCGGCAGTCAGCGTGTCGTCGAGACGACTGTCAAGCGCAACTGCATACAGGTGGTCACTGCCGACATGGCCGAGAATCCTTGGGACAGTCAGTTCTGGATCGTCATCCCCGAAGAGTCCGCCATGCATGCTGGTGACACCTGGAGCGTGACGATGAACGTACGTGCTGACCACGATGCCAGTATCGGCACCCAGACCCACAAGGAGCCTTCTGCCTACATCCACTGGGCTGGTCTGGGAACTGTGCCTTTCACCACACAGTGGACGGAGTATAAAGCCAGTGGCGATGTCGTCGCCGAGCAGGAGGGTGGATGGAGTATCGCCTTCAACCTGAACGACGATGCCACAGCCAACACCTATTATTTCGACGACATCAGTTTCAAGGTGAACGGTGTCGAGATGGTCAAGAACGGCGACTGTGAGGATCCCAACGGCACGGCCAGTTTCGTATCGAAAGAGGATCGTGGCGACCTGGTGCCCTCGCGCATCGTCGACAGTTATATCGAGAAGACCATCATAGAGGCTCCTGAGGGCAAGATCCCGCTCACGCCAGAGGAGAAGAAGGAGCAACTGACCAAGGCGATGGAGAAGTGGATTGCAGGCATGATGGAGGCTTGTAAGAGCGACGACGGCACTGTACTCGTCAAGGCTTGGGATGTGGTCAACGAGGCCGTCTCGGGTGCTGACAGCGACGGTGACGGCATCTATGACCTGCAGCATGAATCGGACAACAAGGACGATTTCTTCTGGCAGAACTATCTCGGCGACGAGGACTATGTACGTACAGCCGTACGCCTCGCCCGTCAGTATGGTGGCAACGACCTGAAACTGTTCGTCAACGACTATAACCTTGAGAGCGACTGGGATCAGAACAAGAAACTGAAGAGTCTCATCGAGTGGATCAAGATCTGGGAGTCTGACGGCACGACGAAGATCGACGGTATCGGCTCACAGATGCACATCTCCTGCTATGCCGATCCTAACACTCAGGAGAGCAAGAAGAATGCCATTGCCGAGTCGTTCAAACTCATGGCTGCCACAGGCAAACTCGTCCGTATCTCCGAACTCGACATGGGTTATGTCGGTACTGACGGTAAGGCTGTGAAGACCGCAGACATGACAGAGGAACAGCACAAGCAGATGGCTGAACTCTACACCTGGGTCATCAAGCAGTATCTGACCACTATTCCTCAGACACAGCAGTGGGGTATCTGTCAGTGGTGCGCTACTGACGCCCCCGCATCAAGCGGCTGGCGCGGCGGAGAGCCCGTTGGCCTGTGGGATGTGAACTACTACCGCAAGCACACCTATGCCGGCTTTGCCGACGGTCTGGGTAACAAGTAAACAATCAAGGCTGCCGGACTCACCATCCGACAGCCTTCTACCATTGTCCATTGCTCATGGGCAATTTTAGAACTTTACATTGTTTTGGTGGGATCCGGGCTTGTGAAAGTCCGGATCTTTTAACCAGAAACCATTCATTTTAACTAATTATAACTTATGAAGAAAAGACTATTATTACCCCTTCTGCTTTTCGCAGCAGTCTCTGCCAGCGCAGCAGAAAACCCAGTGTTAACAATCGAAGGTGGTCAGGTGCAAGGCGTATTGGCCGACGATCATCCTGACGTGTTTGTCTATCGCGGCATTCCCTATGCAGCCCCTCCCATCAGGGAGAACCGTTGGAAGGAGCCACAGCCCATCGTACCTTGGAAGGGCGTGAAGATCTGCGACACTTTCGGACGTCCGAGTTATCAGGCCATCCAGTATACTGGCGGCTATTACACCGAGTGGGGCTATGGCAAGGAGGCTGCCTTCAGTGAGGACTGCCTGTATCTGAACGTGTGGACCAAGGCTCCTGGACAGGTAGGCAAGAAACTGCCTGTGGCTCTTTGGATTCATGGCGGCGGCTATCGCGAAGGCTTCGGATCGGAGCCCGAGTTCGATGGTCAGGAGTGGGGTGCCAAGGATGTGGTGCTCGTCAGCATCAACTACCGCCTCGGCGTGTTCGGATTCCTCGTACACCCAGCCCTGACAGCGGAAAGCCCGCATCATGTGTCAGGCAACTATGGCATCCTCGACCAGATAGAGGCCCTGAAATGGATTAAGAAGAACATCGCCCAGTTTGGTGGCGATCCCGACAATGTGACCATCTTCGGACAGAGTGCCGGTGGCGGCAGCGTGCGTACGCTCTGCGAGAGTCCGCTGGCCCGTGGCCTGTTCCACAAGGCCGTCATCATGAGCGCCCAGGGACTTTCCATCCCTGATGCCAACGGCAACCCCTTGGGTGCCCGTTACAGCGGCGGATCCTTCGCCGATGCCGAGGCCAACGCCAAGAAGGTGTTCGACTGGGCAGGACTCACCGACCTTCAGAAGATGCGGCAGGCCAGCACCGAGACCGTCTTCGCCCTCAACACCCTCTACTATCAGATCAACGAACCGCAGCAGGATGGTGGCATGCCGTTTATGCGTCGCGGCCTGCCCTTCATGCCGATGATCGACGGCTACGTCAGCGAGAAGAGTTTCGACGATGCCACCCGCGGGGGCACGCTCGCCGATGTACCTTATATGATAGGCTTCACCCTCAACGATATGGGCAACATGGCCCCGAACATCGCTGAGTTCTGCAAGGTGCGCCAGCAGAAGGGCGGCAAGGCCTGGGCCTATCAGTTCGCCCGTCCGCTGCCTGACGACGGCAGCCATCCTGAGGTGACGCAGCGTCTGAAGGGCGCCTTCCACTCGTCCGACCTCTGGTTCGTGTTCAAGTCGCTGAAGCATTGCTGGCGTCCGTGGACCAAGGGCGACTGGGATCTCTCTGAGAAGATGCTGACGGCCTGGACCAACTTCGCCAAGTACAGCGACCCCAACGGTCCGAAGGGCGGTGCCTGGGCTCCCTGCACCGAGCAGAGCCCCAAGTTCATGGTGTTCAGACTCGACGACAAGGATGCAGAGGCCTCCTTCTTCGGCGAGCCAGAGAAAGCCCCACAGTCTCAAGGCTTCCCCTTCGGAGG
>ONPM01000153.1 GCA_900319715.1 uncultured Prevotella sp. | reverse complement strand
CTGAATAAAGCCTATCCGGAACTCATCTACCGTACGGGCGACATCGTCTGTCTGAATGACGAGGGCCTCATCATGTTCAAGGGCCGCAAGGACAACATCGTAAAGCACATGGGCTACCGCACCGACCTAGGCGAGATCGAGCACGTAATCATCAATACGCTGAAACTCGTGAAGAACGGCTGTATCGTCTACAACCAGGCCGAAAAACAGATCACCCTCTTCTACGAGGCTCCCGAGGAGATTCCCGTGCCACAGTTCCGCATGGAAATAGGCAAGGTGCTACCAAAATACATGATCCCCACGGTCTACCACCGTCTGGAGCAGTTACAGCGTAACACCAACGGGAAGATCGACAGGCTGTTTTATAAGAAAGAAGTGAAGAAATGATTTGTTTACAGTTCACGGTTTACAGTTTACAGTTAATTACCAGGCAAAGCCACCCACTGACTGGAGAAGGACTAGGCAAAGCCATTCTATCCTCCGATGTAATCATCTGTAAACTGTAAACCGTCAACTGTAAACTTAAAAAATAAAAGGATGAAAGAAAAAATAATTGAAATCCTAAGGACCATCCGCCCGGAGTACGACTTCAGTGGCGATGAGGACTTCATCGAGGCAGGCATGCTCGACTCGTACGACATCGTGACGCTCGTCACCAACATGGAGATTACCTTCAACTTCCGCATCGACGGCACCGACGTCGTTCCTGAGAACTTCGGCTCCGTCGACAGCATCGCAGCCCTCCTGGAGAAGTATGGCGTACATTAGTTATCTGGAACTCCCCCAGCATTGGGGTCTGGAGAAGGGCGACAGCGTACTGCTCTCGTCGGACATCATGCAACTCACCTTCACCAGCATGCGCAACGGGGAGCGTTTCGACCGGGATAAGTTCCTCGACGCCATCCTCGACACTATCGGTCCAGAGGGAACGCTACTCATCCCCACGTTCAACTGGGACTTTTGTCATGGTGTCGCCTTCGACTATCACAATACCCCTTGCAAGACGGGTACGCTGGGCACGGTAGCCCTCCGCCATCCTGCTTTCCGACGCACCCAGCATCCACTCTACTCCTTCGCCGTGGCAGGTAAGGACCAGCAACTGCTCTGCGACATGCAGAACCAGAGTTCCTTCGGCGACAACTCTCCTTTCGGATATCTGGAGCGCCAGCACGGCAAGAACGTGCTCATCAACCTGCACTATACCGACTGCTTCACCTTCGTCCACCATTGTGAGGAAGTGTGTGGCGTCGACACCTACCGCTTCCAGAAAACTTTCACAGGTCAGTATATTGATGCCGAAGGACGTGAGACCACCCGCAGTTACTCGATGCTAGTACGCTCTTACGAACTTTACGAAGAGACCGACCTCACACTCATCGGCGAGAAACTGGAAAACCCTTGGACGCCAGAGGGCTCATCAGAAGCACTACCCCCTGCCGCCCGACTCATCACACTCAACGACCTGCCCTACCGCATCGTAGACCTGGCTGCTGCCGCTCCTGTCATCAAGGACGACATCCTGCACAACGCCAGCCGCGGACTCTGCAAGCATAAACTGCAGGGGTAACTGTTAAATAGATATAATTCTTGGCGAAAACTTAGTACTTTGTATTGCAAGGTACCAAGTTTTTACCTATCTTTGCACTCGAAATCATATAACTCCATTAGATATGAACATCGAGAATGCAAAGTCACAGATGAGGAAAGGGATGCTGGAGTACTGCGTGTTGCTGCTCCTGAAGCATCGGCCCTCGTATGCAAGTGACATTATCCAACAACTGAAACAGGCTGAACTGCTCGTGGTAGAGGGAACACTCTACCCCCTACTGACCCGCCTGAAGAATGACGGTCTGCTGCGCTACGAATGGCAGGAGTCCACGCAAGGTCCTCCCCGCAAGTACTATGCCCTCAGCGAAGAGGGCGAACGTTTCCTCGAAGGCCTCGACGGGGCCTGGACGGAACTCTCTAACACCATCAATTATCTCAAGAACATCCACCCTAAACTATTAGAAACAACATGAAGAAGAATATCACCATCAACCTTTGCGGGCGCCTCTTCCAGATCGACGAGGATGCCTATGAGTTGCTACAGCAATACATCGAGTCGCTCCGCAGTTACTTCGGGCGTCAGGAGGGCGGCGACGAAATCGTTGACGACATTGAGGCCCGTATCGCAGAACTGTTTGACGAACTCCGTCAGCAGGGCATCGAGGCTATCACCATCGACCACGTGAAGGACATCATCTCCCGTATCGGCGAGCCAGAGCAGATGGCAGGTGAAGACGATGGCGGGCACCAATCGTCAGAGTCAAAGGAGAGCCCAAAGGAGGGTCATCGTTATGACTCCGTACACTCGGCAGCCCAGGACATATATAATAATGTACGCGAAAGGACGGCAGGCAAGAAACTCTACCGCAATCCTAAGGACAAGATGCTGGCAGGTGTGCTCTCGGGCTTTGCCACCTACACCAACACCGACCCCGTGATTTGGCGGCTGGCCATCGTCGTGTTCACGGCTTTCTACGGCATTGGCCTGATAGTCTATCTCGTGTTGGCCATCGTACTGCCAGAGGCCAAGACCCCAGAGCAGTTGCTACAGATGGAGGGTAAGGAAGTGACTCCTCAGAACTTGGCTGACATCGTGGTGGAGAAAGACGAGACTGCCACTCAGAGTCCCAACCTGCTACGCTCACTCTTCTCCCTACTGCTGAAACTATTCTTTGGACTTTTCGTGGGCGTAGCTCTCATTGTGTGTTTGTTTCTCTGCGTATGTGCTCTGGTTGCTCTTGTAATGGTGGTTTGCGCCCTCGTCCTACCTATCTCCAGCAGCATGCCCTGGAGTCTGGAATCGTTAGGCCTGGCGGGGCTCTATCAGTCTAATCCTATGGTGATTGTGCTTTTCACCTTCACGCTGTTCATGTTGCTTCTGATACCCATCTACGCCATCATCCACATGGTGCTCTCGCTGACAGGCAAGACACAGCCGATGGGCACCGGGCAGCGTGTCACGCTGATTCTACTCTGGATTGCGGCCCTCTGCTGCGTAGTCCCCTGCAGCATCATCATGAATCAATATAGTGAGGAATACTTTGACCAAAAGTATGATCATCATGTGGGTTATAGATATCAGGGTGTAAAGATGAGCGAAGAGGACAGAGACTTCCTGCGAAAAGGCGGATGGAACCTGCTGACAGCCGGCAAATGCGCCCACTATACCTGGAGTGGGCAATATCCCAGTGGAGACCCTGATATCCGTTATCTCGACACCTACAACGATAACTGTGAGGCCGTGCTTCGCGTGGAGCGCAACCAAGAGGTCGAGCCTGGTGTCTATCGGATGGACTGCCTGGTGCGTGCCGAAGGGCCTGGGGCATACGTCTATGCAATGGCTACGGACAGTACCTACCTCATGGAGATCCCTGCATACGAGGACAAGCCTGCCGGACTCTATGAGTTGCTGCAGCAGGAACTGGAGTATGGGCGGGACAAGGTAGCCAGCCTGAAGTATCTCAACCTAAACATAGACTCGGCAGATGTGCGTAATCACGCTGAACACCTCAACAGTTGGTCAGTGGTTACCATCGACAGCATCGTCTCCACCGACGGCACCATAGCCTACGGGATGACAAGCGACAGAACCATCACCAACCAAGATTGTCGCGCCAAGTGGTTCTCTGCTACCGACTTCACCCTGACCCGCATTGGCGATCTGCCAAAGAAATAAGACAAAAATGAGTGTTTACGAAAAAAAGTTTGTGAAAGTGCGAGATATTTCACAAACTTTGTCGTATAA
>ONPM01000154.1 GCA_900319715.1 uncultured Prevotella sp. | reverse complement strand
AACTCTCGCAAGGTGAAGATCACCGGACTGGGCACGTTCTACCTGACTGCCGAGTGTCAGAAGGGCGGTGCCGACAAGGAGGAGGACTTCAACGTGAGGGAGCACCTGAAGGCTCTGCACATCCGCTTCTTGCCCGACCAGACGGCTGAGGACAACATCTCGAGTCGTGAGTTCATCAAGAAGGCCGAGTTCGTGAACGTTAAGAGCCTGCTCTCTTCGAGTGATGACGAAGAGGAGGGCGGTGGTAACACGGGCGGTAACAGTGGTGGCCCCAGTATGGAGGGGTAGAAGCCTCTCCCCAACAGCCTCTCCCCAACCCCTCCCCTAAAAGGGAGGGGCTTTTTGTTCTTTAGGCTTTGTTCATAGCCTGTTCTAATTGGAGGAGCGCCTGTAACAGGATGCTGCGGGGTGTTCCTACGTTAAGGCGCATAAAGCCCTCGCCGCCAGGACCGAACATTGCTCCGTCGTTCAGTGCAAGGTGGGCTCGGTTGACAAACAAATCTATCAGTTCGTCGTGCTGCAATCCCAGTGGGCGGCAGTCGAGCCATACCAGGAAAGAGGCTTCTGGTCGCCAGGGTTTTATCTTTGGCAGATGCTGCTGGCAGTATTCCTCCACGAAGCGGATGTTCTCTTCGATATATGCCAGCATCTGCCTGCGCCATGACTCGCCCTGACTGTAGGCGGCAATGGTGGCGATGGGCGAGAAGAGTGGGGGATCGTTCAGTTCATTGGCCTCTAACCAACTGTAGAATCGGCGACGAAGCGTCGGATTGGGTACAATGGCATAACTGCTGACGATGCCTGCTATGTTGAATGTCTTCGAGGGTGCGGCGAAGGTGATGCTACATGCGGCGGCTTCGTCGCTGACTGTTGCGAAAGGGATATGACGGTTGCCGAAGAGTGCCATATCGCTATGTATCTCGTCCGACAAGACAAGGATATGGTGTTCGTAGCAGAAATGAGCCAGTCGCCGTAAAGTGTCCTCCTTCCAGCAGATGCCGGCTGGGTTGTGCGGATTGCTCAGTATCAGTATTTTGCAATGCTCGTCGGTCACCTGTTCCAGCTGTTCAAAGTCCATGTCGTAACTGCCGTCGGGCAATTCTCGCAGCGGGTTATATACCACCTTGCGTCCGTTACCCTGAGGGGTGAGCCGGAAGGGGTGATAGACGGGCGGTTGGATGATAACTTTGTCGCCCTCCTCGGAAAATACGTTTATCGCCATACCGATGCCCTTTACGATGCCGGGGATATATGTCAGCCACTCGCGCTGTACCTGCCATCCGTGATGCTCCAACGTCCATTGGATGATGACGTCCCATAGCTCTTCCGGCACTACGGTATAGCCGAACAGCGAGTGGTCGAGGCGTTGGCGCAGTGCTTCGGTGATGAAAGGCGGCGTTTCGAAGTCCATGTCGGCTACCCACAGGGGCAGCAGGTCGGAGCGTCCGTATCGCTCCTGCAGTACGCCGTGTTTCAAGTCGCCACTGCCACGGCGGTCAACTATCTTGTCAAAACTATAAGTCATCTGTCAGTGCTTGTTGAATGTCGTCAAATATATCTTCTGCCGCCTCTAATCCCACCGAGAGACGGATAGTGGTCTGCCGTACATCCATCTGCTCCAGCTGCTTGGGAGGGAAGAGCCCGAAGATAGTGCTTGCAGGGTGAATGGCCAGCGTACGGTTGTCAAAGAGATTGGTGGCACGATGAATCAGTTTCAGACGGTTAAGGAAACGGAAACACGCTTCTTTGCTTGCCAAGTCGAAAGTCAGCATAGCACCGGCTGTCTTACCGAACTGTCGCTGGGCAAGTTCGTAATATGGGTTATCCGCTAATCCGATGTAGTTGACACGCTGAATCAAATCCTGTTCCCTCAATATTTTGGCAAGTTGTAAGGCATTGGCAGCCTGTCGCTGATAGCGCACATCAAGAGTCTCCAGTCCTAATGTCTGCAGATAAGCAGCCTGTGGTGTCATATAGGCACCGAGGTTAAACAATAATTCGTATTTGATGCGCTGGTTAATCAAAGGAAAAGTGCCATAGTCAATGACGAGTCCTCCCAATGACGTTCCGCCTCCAGAGAGGTATTTCGTACTCGACACCACTTCGACATCCACGCCTAACTCTTTCAAATGTGTCTCTGTAAAAGGAATCACCGTGGAATCGGCTATCACTGGAACACCTTTCTGATGGGCTGCCTCTGCGATGGAGTGCAGGTCGGCTACCTCCAGTTGTGGATTGGTGACAATCTCCAGAAATACACAACATGTTTCATCGTCAATAGCGTCTTCAACGGCTTGTAAGTCGGTCAAGTCGCGCAAACGGGGCTTTACGCCATAGCGCAAGAGGGTATTGGTGACAAGGGCGAGTGTGTTGCCAAAGAGATGGTTGGAAGTCACGATGTTCTTGCCCTGCGAGGCAACGGCAAGGAGTGTATTGCTGATAGCAGCCATACCTGAGGTGAAAGCTGTCACATGGGCAGCATTTGTCAGTTGGCGTACCCGTTGTTCCAGATTCGTCACAGTGGGATTCTCTACACGTGCATAGTCGGGACCCTTGATGCGATTGCAAAAGACATCCGACATCTCTTGGGCGTCACTGAACTCGAACGACACGTTATGATAGACAGGTACGGAGAGCGAGCCATAGGCGTCCTCCCGCACATAGGGGGTGTTGATGGCTATTGTCTGTTTCTTCATAATCATTTAAATATAGAATTCGGAGGGATCAACCAATCCGGCGCGAAAGGCATATTTAATGGCTTCGTGGGCGGTATTCACCTGTAGTTTTCGGAAAATATTCTTCTTGTGGGTATTGATGGTGTGGATGCTGGAGTATCGCTCGTTGGCAATTTCCTTGGTAGTCTTTCCCTGGGCAACGCCTCGCAGTATTTCCAGTTCGGTTTGGGTCAGCACCTTCGGATGCTGTTCGTCGTCAGCCTGTTGGCAAATCAGTACTTCTGCTGCACGCTGGCAGAGATAGCGCTCACCCCGGATGGCATAGTCGATGGCGTGGTGAAACAGCTTAAAGGGCGAGTCCTTGAACACGATACTCACATTGCGTACGGTATATACCAGTTTACGCATGACTTGAACGGTGAGGTCGTCGCTCACCATCAGCCATTGTGCTCGGGGAAACCGCTCGATGATAATCAGCAACTGTTCCTCGTCCTGTATATTAAATAAGGTATAGTCGAGAACCACGATGCTTCTTTCTTCTTTCTGCAACTGACTGACCAATTCGTCTTTGTCGGCAGCATGATGGACAGTGGCACTTTCGTGTTCGCGAATAAGAGTCTTCAGGGCAAATGCCGTGAGCTCCTGATTGTCGGCTAAAATAAAATTCACCATACTTTTGTCTCATTTAGTTTGATGAGTGCAAAGGTATGGCGAATTTGGTAGTTACACAATACCGCTTTTCGGTTATTCTGCCTACCATACGTTTGGTATATCGCTACTTTTTGCCCATTCCTCTCATGCTAAGCGAGATGCGATGGCGGCGTAAATCGACATCCAGGACACGGACTCGAACATGCTGATGAAGCTTCACAACCTGTGTGGGGTCACTCACATATTTGTCGGCTAATTGCGAGATATGCACCAGTCCGTCTTGGTGTACGCCAATGTCAACGAAGGCTCCGAAGTTTGTTATATTTGTCACAATACCAGGCAGTTCCAT
>ONPM01000156.1 GCA_900319715.1 uncultured Prevotella sp. | reverse complement strand
GCAGTATATCCGTGCCACCTTCCTCCGCTTCGGCTGGACGGCCGAACTGCACTTCGACGGCTTCGTCGACGAGTACCAGTGGTGACTCCCGCCTGCCCCAAATAAAAAACCGCCCCAGGCTCTGAGCCCGGGGCGGAGAGATATAGAGGTTTAAATCCTTAGTCGGCATTATTTCTTCTTCTTCTTGAAGTGCCAGACTAATTATTAATATCTTTCCTTAACTCTAAGATAGATAGCAGTGCCTATCCATATTGCAATGGCTATGCCTGTCATGATTAAAAATAGAATCGCTAAATTCATACTGATACAATTCAACACCCATCGTACTGCTCTGTTGAGTATTTTGGGCTTTTGCCCGTTATTTTGGGGATTTAACACAAATTTCTGCTTTTTGTTTTTTCATAATCTAATAGTTTTAAAGTTATACAATGTGTCTTACGACGCTGCAAAGATACGAACAATTTCTGAAACCGCCAAAGGTTTCACCGAATTATTAACGCAAACCGCCCCAGGCTCTGAGCCCGGGGCGGAATGATATAGAGGTTTGTGAGAATTACTTCTTCTTGAAGCGCCAGAAGGTAGCCTCTGCCCATGCACCAGGCGCAGCACTGCCCGGATAGACTAAAACGAGTTGTTCACTTGTCAGACCAAGAATCTCGAACTCATTAACCTTAGTACCACCACCATTAATCATATACGGATACAAAATGGCAGGTTCAGATGTCTTGAAGGTTCCTATATTCCAGGGGTTGCCACCCACATCTTGACGTCCCTCGAAGATAGTTGCTTCGAAACTACCAGTACGCAGGGCTGTGCCATTGGCATCGTAAGTGGTGATGTTGCCGTCATCATCGAGAGTCATGTAAGCATTGGCATCACCTTCGCCAGCCATGGCGTCGTCACCATCGGTATGGCCATACTGACCGCCTTCGCCGTCATACCAAAGCATTTCAGGTTCGCAGCCCCACCACTGGTTAGCACCGCCGACAAAGAATTCTTCGCCAGGTCCGCATGCGTAAGCAAGATTACCCCATGCTTGGCCATTCGTGCTGATATCCCAAGTCCAGTCTTTGTAGAGTAAGTCCTCACTGTCAACAGCTTTGAAGCGCCAGAAGGTTGCCTCTGCCCATGCACCTGGTGCGGCTTCTCCAGGATAGATGAGACAGAGTTGGTCGTTGGTGAGTCCGAGGATTTCAAAATTTGTCACAAGTTTACCACCGCCGTTAATCATATAAGGATACAAGATGGCTGGTGTGTTGGTGGTAAATTTACCAAGATCCCATGGATTGCCACCTACATCATGACGTGTGCCATCGTAATTCGTTACCTCAAATGTGCCTTCGCGGAGTTTGTTGCCGGCAGCATCAAAGGTTTTGATATTGCCATCCTCGTAGATTATCATGTATGCTCCAGAATCGCCTTCACCTGCCTTAGAGGTATCGCCATCGGTATGGCCATATTGACCGCCTTCGCCGTCATACCAAAGCATTTCTGGTTCGCAGCCCCACCACTGGTTCGCACCGCCGGTAAAAAATTCATCACCAGGTCCACATGCGTAAGCTAAATTACCCCATGCTTGACCATTGACACTGGTGTCCCATACCCACTTCTTGCTTCCACTGTTGCTGGCAAGATATTTGATTTCCGGAGAAAGTTCTGTAGGAACATATACATTATATGTCTTAGTGATTTCAGACATAGAACCGTCGTGGTTTGCCACACGAACATAGAATGTCTGGCTGGGATCCTGTCCACGCTTCGGTATGATGGAGAAGGAACCTTTAGGACCATGAGCCAGCGTCACCTCCTTGCCCTCAGAGTTGTAATTGAAGATCTGAACGGGCAGTGCCGGGCTTGTTGTATATGTAAAATAGTTACCGTCGGCTGCCGGGTTGCCGTCTGCGTCTACCTGATTGATAGTGATTGCACTTTCAATGGTTGAAGTTGACGTGTTACCATCCGGTGAACCAAGATCGAACTTGCTTGGATCACATGCTGTCATGGCAAGTGCCAGCAGCGGTAAAGCCAAATATATCTTTTTCATTGTTGTTTGCTGAACGATACCACCTTCGGAAAGGGCAACCTGGTTCTCAGGAATCTTTTGGAATCCGGCTGTTGCATTATAGCGGGCTTTGTAACCACCTCCGTGAGGTGTGTTCGTCGTAGCAACACCCTTGTTATAGATGTCAATGCCCTGCTGCTTATCAAGAGCGTCGGCAGCAATATGCCAGCGACGAATGTCGTTCCAGCGGATGCCCTCCATAGCCAACTCCCAGCGGCGCTCGTTCTGCAGAGCCTGCAGAGAATAGCCGTTAATAGCGGGCAGACCTGCTCTCTCGCGTACCTTATTAATACCTGTTACATCCTCCTTCAGTTCAGACTGCATCAGCAGTAGGTCAGCGTAGCGGATGAGTACCATATCATGGATGTTATTCAACTGCAGATTCTCTGCACCAGCCACATCCCAGTTTCCGGGATACATGAGGTTCTCGAAGCAGACAGAGACTGTTCCGTCGTCCTTGATAGCCTCCACGGGTGAAAGTTTCATGCCGTAGAAACCAGACTCCTGCATGTAGTCACCACCACCGCCGAGAGCGAAGCCGCTTAATTTGCTCATATCCTGAAGCGTCGCGTCACGACGCTTGTCGTTAGGCTCAGTTGACTTCCAGTCGTTCACGAGATTCATAGCTACAGGACCAGCACCCCAGCCAGCACCGAATGGGAACACGGCGTTACCGCGAACACCGAAGTGCAGAGCATAACCGTTAGCATAACCGATTGTAGTAGACCAAGAAGCCTGTTTGTTAAATTTCACGGCAAACATCGACTCTGGGTTGATGGCGTTATCATCCTCCACCCACTTCAGGTTTTGACCCTTCGTGAAATCAAAGTCCTCAACAGTGAAACGGTTGGTGTAAGCCCAAAGGTTACGGAAGTCGGGAACCAGTGAGTAGCCAGAGTTGTTCACAGCCTCGTCAACCAAGGTGATGACCTGCTGCTTGGTCAGCGTCTCGCCATTGGGCAGGGCAACAGACGTCAGCGGGCTGTAGTTGGTGCTTACAAGATCAGCCAGATTCTCGCCGTTGCAGTACATACCTGTGTAGTATAACCAAGCACGAGCGAGCATGGCCGAAGCCGTGTACTTGTCAACGTGGCCGTTGGTCAGACGTTGAGCAGGCATGGTGCTTGCAGCCTCATAGAGATCCTGCAGGATCTGTCCCCAGAGTTCTGCAGCCGTAGGCTGAACGGGCTGTGCAGCCGATGATGAAATCACCAGAGGCACGTTACCGTACATGGAAGACAACTCATAGTAGAAGAAAGCGCGGAGGAACTTAGCCTCACCTGCAATCTGATTCTTCTGTGATTCTGCCAGTGAGATATTGTTGATACCGTCAAGCAGAGAATTGGCTCGGTTGATACCTGCATAGCGGTCAATCCAGAACTGCTGGGTCATATTGTCGGTAGAGACCATCATCAGATCCTCTGCCTGCATCAGCATATCGTTCTCACCGCCGCCGCCGAGGGCATCGTCACCAGCCAACTGGGCTACATAGTAGAATGAGCACTGAGGAGTAGCGTTAGGCACGTTCAGATTCTGATAGATACCAGCCAGAGCCTGATCGGCATCCTCGGAAGTCAGCGGGAAGTTCGACGTATCCTTCTCAGTGTAGTTGATAGCGTCGAGCGTGCAGGAAGTGAGTCCTGCCATAGCGATGGCTGCCGCACTTAAAATATATGATATCTTTTTCATTTTACGTTATCTGTTTGATTAGAATTTAACATTGACACCTACCAGGAATGTACGAGGCTGCGGGTAGTTGCTGATATCAGTACCAGTAACCCATGACTCGCTGGCGATAGAATTACCCTGCTCAGGCTCCATACCATCATACTTCGTGATAGTGAAGAGATTCTGTGCCTGGAAGTAAACACGCAGTTGCTGCAGCGGGAAACTCTTGAACAACTTGGCGAAGTCATAGCCAAGCGTCATGGTCTGCAGACGGAAGTAGTCAGCATCGTCAACATAGATGTCTGATACCTGGATCATGTTGGATGAAGTACCGGGCTTCAGGATCGGATAGCGGCCATTACCGGTACCTTCACCGTGCCAGTAGTTGTATACGTTGGTCGACCAGTTGTCATACTGGCTGTCACCAAAGCGACGGTAAGAGTGAGCCACCTGCTGACCGAGAGCAGCATATCCGCTCACGCTGAAGTCGAAGCCTTTGAAGTTGCAGCCCAGGTTAATACCCATTGTCACATCGGGATGCGGGTCACCCAACTCAACCTTATCGTCGGGAGTAATGACACCGTCACCATTTGTATCAACAAACTTCAGGTCACCAGGAGCGATAGAAGAACCCTGCAGCGAGTTGTTTGCATCACCTTTACAGTTCTTTGCCAGATAAGCCTGCACGTCGGCCTCGTTCTGCATCACACCTTCAGTCTTGTAGCCCCAGAAATATCCCAGAGGATGACCTTCCTCAAATCGGGCCATAAAGGTAGTACCCTGTGAGAGCAGATTCTCTCCACCGTTGATGTAGCCAGAACCGTTGTTTACCTTCGTTACCTCGTTCTTGTTGGTAGCGATGTTCCAACCAATGTTGTAAGTGAAGTCTTTGCCGATGTTGTCGTTCCAGTTCAGAGCCACCTCGATACCTGAGTTCTTGATGGTACCGGCGTTGTCCATCACGTATGCAAAACCGTTGATGGCTGATACAGGCACGTCAAGCAACAGGTCCTTGGTCTTCTTCACATAGTAGTCGAAGTTCATGGCCAGTTTGCCACCGATGAAGCGGGCGTCGAAACCGAGGTCAAGTTGCTCGGAAGTCTCCCAGGTAATCTCCTCGTTGGAAAGACGCTCAGGATAAGCACCCTGCTGGCCTACGTCCTTGTTATTGTTGAATGAGTAGTTTCCGTAAGGTCCGAAAGAGTAAGTGGCAGAATACTTGAATGCACCGATACCCTCGTTACCATTCTGACCCCAACTTCCGCGGATCTTCAAGAAAGAGAGCCAACTGGAAGTTTTCTCCATGAACTTCTCATTACTGATTACCCAACCAGCGGAGAATGACGGGAAGACACCCCAGCGGTGGCCTTCTGCAAAGTTTGAACTACCATCAGCACGCAGGATAGCAGAGAACATGTACTTCTCTGCGAAGTCGTAATTGATACGGCCAAAATACGAGAGGATTGAGTGGTCAATTGAAGGCAGGTTGTTGATATAAGGCAATGTAGCACTACCGTCACGGCCGGAGAAGTTAGCGGGGTAGGCATGTGAGAACATATTCTTGAACACGTTGCCACTCACCTGTGCACCAAGGTTGTCACCCATGCCGTTGCCCTCACGAGAATACTCAGTACCGGCCAATACGTCAATGTGGTGGCTCTTTATGTCGAACACGTAGTTCAAAGTGTGGGTCATACCCCAGTTCCAGCCGGTACCCATATTCTCGGAAAGAATATCGTTTGTGTTCTGGTCATTGTCATTGTTGCGGTAGGTCTGCTCATAGCCCTTCCATACGCTTGACCAGTTCTTATAATATACCAGTCCTTTGTAGGTCAGACCCTTCAGCGGAGAA
>ONPM01000157.1 GCA_900319715.1 uncultured Prevotella sp. | reverse complement strand
GGGTCGGACTGGCGATACACCTTGCGGAGTTCGATGCTGACGATGGGCATCTGCTGCCACACCTTGGCATTGAAGAAGTAGGGTGAGGGGTAGAAGGGCTGGAGCAGTTGGCGCTCGTCGTCCTTCAGCACAGGCTCCAACTGGAAGATGTCGCCCACGAGTAGCAGTTGCTTTCCGCCGAAGGGCTCGGGGTTGCGGGTGTAGATACGCAGAACCTTGTCGATGAAGTCGATGATGTCTGCGCGCACCATACTAATCTCGTCGATGATAATGAGTTCTACCTCGCGTATCAGTTTGCGCTGGGCGCCTGTGTATTTCAGCGTCTCCTTGATGTGTCGGCGGTCATAGCGCGAGTCGTTGGGCAGCAGGGGATGGAAGGGCAGTCGGAAGAAACTGTGCAGGGTGGAGCCTCCCGCATTGATGGCGGCGATGCCCGTAGGGGCGAGGATCACGTGCTTCTTCTTCGTGTGCTTCGACACGTATCGCAGGAAGGTGCTCTTACCCGTGCCCGCCTTTCCAGTCAGGAAGAGCGAACGGCGCGAGTAGTTCACGATCTGCAGGGCATCCTGCCACTCCTTGTTGTCCAGGTCTAGTTCAAGCGGTTCCATCCAGAGTCTCTTGCGCGTAAGAGATGACAATTATGACAAATGACAGTGTCATCTTTTCTAATCCTCCTTGGTGGCCTCGGTGTTCTCCGTCTCTGCGGGCTCCGGCTGGGCCTCGCCATCCTGCTCCTCGTCGTATTGGGGGAGCGGATTGCCCTCCATGTCGTATTCGATATACTCGTCGACATCGAGCGAGTCTACGCCGATGGAGTCGGAGTCGGCAGGGGCACTGAAGTAGCCGCCGCAGTCGTACATGGCCTCTGAGAGCCCGATTTCGTGGTGGGTATCAAACTTGGCGCGATACTTCTTGAAGGCCTTGTCGTTGAGCACGGAGCCGAGGAAGTAGCCGCAGATGGGCAGAGCCGTGCGGTTGCCCTGTCCGAGCATGCCCGAGCGGAAGTGGATGGAGCGATACTCGCCACCCACCCAGGCTCCCACCACCAGTTTCGGTGTGGTGCCGATGAACCAGGCGTCGGAGTGGTTGTTCGAGGTGCCCGTCTTGCCGCCGAAGTCGGTGTCGGCCGCCTTGTCGTAGCCCACGAAGCCCATCAGGCGTGAACTGGTACCGCTCATACCGCCCTTGAGCAACTGCTGCACGAGGAAGGCTGAGCGATGGGGTATCGCCTGCCTGGCCTCTGTCGGAGCCTCGTAGATCACGTTGCCGTCACGGTCTTCAATCTTTGCCACGAGGATGGGATCGATGTGCTTGCCGTCGTTGACGGGCGTGCAATAGGCGTTGACCATCTCCAGCAGGTTCACGTCGCTGGCACCGAGGGTGAGCGAGGGTGTGGGGTCGAGTTTCGACTTGATGCCCATGTTGTGGGCGGTGTTCACGATGTTCTCGATGCCCACCTCCTGACCCAGTCGGACAGCGATGGAGTTGATGCTCATGGCGAAGGCCTGCTTCAGCGTGATCAGCGCATTGGAGAAACGGCCGTCGGCATTGTGGGGAGCCCACGTCACTTCCTTGCCGTTCTGCATCACCTTCATGGCGAAGTACTCGTCCTTGCGGGTGTCGCAGGGGCTGATGCCCTGGTTCATGGCCTCGGTGTAGACGAAGAGTTTGAACGTGGAACCGGGCTGGCGCATGGCCGTCACCTTGTCGTATTTCCACGAGTGGAAGTCAATGTCGCCCACCCAGGCCTTCACGTGGCCCGTCTGGGGTTCCATCGCCACGAAGCCGCAATGCATGAAGCGCACCATGTAGCGGATGGAGTCCATCGTGGAGAGTTCCTTCACGACCTGTCCCTTCTCATAGTCGAACACCTTCACGGGGTGGGGCAGGTTCAGGTAGTAGCGGATGGAGTCTTCGTTGCCGTCGTATTTCTTCGAGAGGTATTTGTAGACGGGTTGCCGCTTGGCGATGTCCTCGATGAAATTCTTGATCTCGATGTGGCGCTCATCCTGCCAGGGATTGGTCGACCCCCAGTGCTGGTTGAACGACTGCTGCACCTGCTTCATCTGCTTCACGGCGGCCTCCTCGGCATACTGCTGCATGCGCGAGTCGAGGGTGGTGTAGATCTTCAGGCCTTCGGTATAGAGGGCGTTGCGGTTGTCGTAGTAGTCCTCGCACCAGTCTTTCAGATAGTCCGACACGGCCTCGCGGAAGTAGTTGGCATCGCCGTCGTAGGCTGATTCCACGCTGTAGTCGAGTTTGATGTCAAGTTGTTTCAGCGAGTCGCAGTCGGCCTTCGAGAGGTGTCCGTGCTGCTGCATGAGATCGAGCACGATGTTGCGGCGCTTGAGTGAGTTATCGGGATTGATGAGGGGATTATAATAGGTGGTGGCCTTGAGCATGCCCACGAGGATGGCGGCATTCTCGGGCTTCAGGTCCTTGGGCGCACAGCCGAAATAGGTCTTGCAGGCAGTCTTGATGCCGAAGGCGTTGGAGCCGAAGTCAACGGTGTTGGCATACTGCGTCAGGATCTCGTTCTTGCTGAAGAAGAACTCGAGTTTGTAGGCCGTGATCCACTCCTTGCTCTTCATGATGAGCATCTTCAGGCCAGGGATATTGCCCAGCAGACCCGTGGAGTACTCCGATCGTGTACGGAAGAGGTTCTTCGCCAATTGCTGGGTGATGGTCGAGGCTCCGCGGGCATCGCGATGGAGGATATACTCTTTGAGTACAGCCACGAAGGCGGTGTAGTCGATGCCGTGGTGATAATAGAATCGCTCGTCCTCCGTGTCGATGAGTGCCTGCCAGAATACGGGGTTCACCTCTTCGAAGGTCACGGGCGTACGGTTCTCACTGAAGAACTTGCCCATCACCTTGCCGTCAGCGCTGTAGATGATGGAGGCTTCGGCGGGGCGCTTGTTCTTGATGGTCGACATTGATGGCGACTTGCCGAAGAGCCAGAGGAAATTGATGTCGACGGCTCCCAGGTAGAGGAAGAACGCCACGATGACAGATATGACAAATGACAGTGCCTTAATATACCATGGGCGTCCCTTATAGAGTCCCTTGTACCACTGCCAGGCGCCTGCCAGTTTACGGCTGCACCACTGCAAAGAGTCGGTTATCTTTTTTGCTGATTCGTTACTCATAGTCTTGAGATATGTAGTTCATTATTGCTGTTTTATCGTCAGGATGAAACCATCTGATCTGATCGTCTTTCTTGTACCAGGTGAGTTGCTTGCGGGCGTAGCGGCGGGTGTTGCCCTTGATGCGCTCTACGGCCTCCTCCAACGGCCAGCGCCCTTCAAAGTAGTCGGTCTCGCATCGGATACATCTGGCGGGCTTCGTCTAACAGACCTTCTTCCATCATCTTGTCCACACGGGCATTGATACGCTGGTAGAGTTCTTCGCGAGGGCGGTCGAGGCCTGTCTTGATGATGCGGAAGGGGCGCTCTTTCTTGCTGCGCTTGCGGAACGAGGTGTAGGTCTTGCCAGTCATCGTGCAGATCTCGAGGGCATGGACTACGCGGCGGGGATTCTGGCGGTCTACGATCTCGTAGTAGTCGGGGTCGAGCCTTTTCAATTCCTCGCAGAGGGCTTCGAGGCCTTCGTCCTTCAACCTCCGCTTCATCGTCTCCCGCGTCTGGTCGTCGATGGTGGGGATTTCGTCAATGCCGTCGCAGACGGCGTCGATATACATCATGCTGCCACCGGAAAGCAATGCGTAGTCGTGTGTCCGGAATTCATGTTCCAACAGTTCCATCACCTGTTGTTCGTAGAGTGAGGCGCTGTAGTAGTCGCAGATGCCCAAGGTGCCCACGAAATAGTGCTTCACCTCTCGCATCTCTGCCTCTGTCGGACGGGCGGTGCCGATCTTCAGTTCCTTGTAGATCTGGCGGGAGTCGGCATTGATGACGGGAATGCCAAAGTGCTTGGCAATGTCCAGGCTGATGGCCGTCTTTCCGACGGCAGTGGGTCCGGTTATGACGATGAGCGTTTTATCCGTAAACCGTAGACTGTAAACCGTAAACTGTAAACTGTAAACCGTAAACTATCTGATGACGCCGCGCTTGGAGTTCTCGATGAATGAGCAGATATACTCCACCTCCTTAGAGTCTGGGAACTGTTCGCGAGCCATTGCCACGCCATCTTTCAGGACACCCTGAGAGTAGATGATGCGATAGGCCTCGTGGATGGCCTCGATGGTCTCACGGGGGAAACCTCTGCGGCGCAGGCCAACCAGATTCACTCCAGCATAACGTACGGGTTCCTTGCCTGCAATGACGTAGGGAGGTATGTCCTGCGAGGTGCGTGAGCCGCCTTGGAACATGATGTAACTGCCCACCTTACAGAACTGGTGGAACAGACACGTGGCGGAGATGATGGCATAGTCATCAACCTCGACCTCGCCAGCAAACTTTGTCGAGTTGCCGATAATGCAGCCATTGCCGATCACGCAGTCGTGGGCCACGTGCATATTCTCCATCAGCAGGTTGCCGTTGCCAACGACGGTTTTACCCTTAGAAGCCGTGCCTCGCGAGATAGTCACATTCTCTCGGATAGAGTTGTTGTCGCCGATCTCGCAAGTCGTATCCTCGCCCTTGAACTTCAAGTCCTGAGGCTTCGTGGAGATAGAGGCTCCAGGGAAGAACTCGTTGCCGTTGCCGATACGGGCACCGAAATGGATGGTCACATTGTTCAGAAACTTATTGTTGTCGCCGATGACGACATTCTTGTCTATCACGCAGAAAGGACCGATGATGTTGCCGTCGCCAATCTTGGCTTCAGGGTCAACGACTGCCAATGGATGTATCTGATTTGCCATATTTCAATCTTCAATCTTCAATTATCAATCTTACTTGTTCTTTACGATTTGTGC
>ONPM01000158.1 GCA_900319715.1 uncultured Prevotella sp. | reverse complement strand
GCATAAGGAAATAATTCGTAACTTTGCCAACAGTTAGAGAATAAACTAAAGACTGATTATGCAAAGGATTTTATGGATGGCCGCATTCGTGCTGGCAAACGTATTGACAATGAGTGGAGCAAAGAAGACAGTGATTGACAGGATTGAGCCGACAGACTGGTACGTGGGGATGAAGAATCCTCAGGTGCAACTGATGGTCTACGGACAGGGGATCCGCGATGTGGCGGAGGTGACAACGGACTATCCGGGCGCCACCATCGACAGCCTCGTACGCCTCGACTCACCCAACTACCTGCTCGTCTACATGAACCTGAAGGGCGCCCAGCCTGGCACGATGACGCTCACTTTTAAAGGTGGAAAGGTGAAGGGCAAGAAAGGTGAAAAAGTATTGTATCAGCTGAAGCAGCGTGAGATGAGCGGCGACAAGCGCATCGGATTCACCAACGCCGACGTGCTCTATATGCTCATGCCAGACCGTTTTGCGCAGGGACCGAACCATCCTGCTCAGATAGCCGGCATGCGCTCATACGTTGAAGACCGCACGAAACCCTCGCTGAGACATGGCGGCGACCTGAACGGCATCCGCGAGCATCTGGACTACTTCAAGGAACTCGGTGTGACCGCCCTCTGGCTGACGCCTGTGCTTGAGAACGACTCGCCTGACTCTGAGAACGGCTACTCGACCTATCATGGCTATGCCACAACCAACTACTATCGCGTGGATCCCCGCTTCGGCACCAACGAAGACTACCGCCGTCTCTGCGACGAGGCTCATCAGAAAGGGCTGAAGGTGGTGATGGACATGATCTTCAACCACAGCGGCTTTGAGCACCCCTGGACGAAGGATATGCCGACGAAGGACTGGCTGAACACCCCTGAGTGGCTCACGGAGAAGCAGAGCGGCCGCGACCCCATGACGGGCTTCACAGCCAACAGCGACGGCTCTGAGCCTGCCAAGAGTGCCTACCTGCAGACATCGTACAAACTCACGCCCGTGGTGGACCCCTACGCCTCGAAAGTAGACCTGAAGGAGACCGTCGAGGGATGGTTCGTGCCCTCGATGCCTGACCTGAACCAGCGCAACCCACATCTGATGCGCTATCTGATCCAGAACTCCATCTGGTGGATCGAGACCGTAGGCATCAACGGCATCCGCATGGACACCTATCCATACGCCTATGCCGACGCTATGGCCCAATGGATGAAGGAAATCGATGAGGAATATCCTAACTTCAACACCGTGGGCGAGACCTGGGTGACAGAGCCCGCCTACACCGCCGCCTGGCAAGATGGGTTTACAGTGAACAGTTTACAGTTTACAGATGAATACACTGACGGATCTGAAGGGTTTGCCAGCAAATCAACTGTAAACTGTAAACCGTCAACTGTAAACAAAAGATCCTACCTCAAGACTGTGATGGACTTCTCGTTCTTCGACAAGTTGAATCAAGCCAAGCACGAAGAGACTGACGCGTGGTGGAACGGCTTGAACCGCCTCTACAACTCGTTCGTCTATGACTACCTCTATCCCAATCCGTCGAGCGTGATGGCCTTCATCGAGAACCACGACACAGACCGATTCTTAGGCAACGGTAAGGACACGCTGGCTCTGAAACAAGCCCTCGCCCTGCTGCTGACAGTGAAGCGCATACCACAGTTATATTATGGTACAGAGGTGCTGATGAACGGTACGAAAGAAGTGACAGACGGTAACGTGCGCAAGGACTTCCCTGGCGGATTCCCAGGCGGCAGAGCATGTTTGCTTGGACCAGCCGCCTGCTGCACTGGCGCCAGAACAACGATGTGATCATCAAGGGCTCGCAGACGCAGTTCATCCCCTATGCCGGCATCTATGTCATCGCCCGCCAATACAAGGGTAAGACGGCACTCACCATCCTCAACGGCACCACTAAGCCCGCCACGATGGAAGTGGAGCGCTATGCAGAGGTCATCGGCAGTACTACGAAAGCCAAGGACATCCTCACAGGCCGCTACTTCGATCTCTCGAAGAATCTGGAACTGAAGCCCCGCCAGAGCCTGGTACTGGAGTTTTAGAGGTGAGAGGTAAGAGGTAAGAGGTGAGAGAAATGACTAAGGGCAGAATCTGCGTTTGAAGTATTCTCTCACCTCTCACTTCTTACCTCTCACCTCTAATTAACGCTACTACGTACTCTGACTGCGTGCCGATGCGGAACTTACCGCATCCGTAATCCAAGAAATCGGCCATACCTGTCCACGATGGGTGTGGCCGCTTAGTTGGAAATCGACACCAGCCGCCTCGGAATGCTCAAGGTTGTACGGCTGATGGTCGAGCAAGATCACATACTTCGACTTGTCCACCCCAGCCATCAGCGCATTGACATCCTTGCGCTTCATGTTCGTACGGTCATCGCGGCCTATGACGACTATCGAACTGTCGATGACTGCAGCCTCATCGATCAGCAGACGGATACCCGCATCCTTGATGAACTGCCTGGCCCTGGGTTCGCCGCTATAGTACTCGTGGTTGCCCAAACAGGCATAGACAGGCGCCTGAAGCCTACGGAACTCATCTGCCATATTCTCTTCAAGCAGCGGACGGATGCTGCCATCAACGATATCCCCAGCCATCAGGATGAAATCAGGTTTCTCGGCATTGATCATATCTATCCATCGTGCCAGTTCCTTACGGGGGTTATGATAACCCAGGTGCAGGTCGGAAACCATCACCACCTTGTAGTCCTTCGGCAGAGACTTCGAAGAAGTCAGTTCGAGCGGCACACGAACCTTATTATAATAATGGATATTGCCATAGAGGAAAACGGCGAATAGCAACACAAAGATGCCCAGAGCCATCTGCCAGTTGTTGTAGAGCAGCGTTCGAGGCACCAGATGCACCAGTCTGCCGAGATCGAGCACGAGGAAGATGATGACCAGATAGAGCAGGATGAAGACAGACGAGGTGCCGACTTCATAGAGCACCTGCGCCACTGGCAGAGAATAGTTGTCCGTCTGCCGCCGCAAGCCAAAGAACAGCAGGAGGAAACAGCCCACCATCAGCATCACAATCAACGTCTTCCACAGACGCGAAACGGGAAGGATAGCCCACACGTGCCATCCTATATAAACGACTGCCAACAAGGGCAGAACCATGAAAATGAGCATCCACATAAATCTCATATTTTAAGTATTTTGGGTGCAAAAGTATAAAGAAATCGCAAAAACGGACAGATTATTCACAAATATTTCGTACCTTTGCACTCCGATTAATAACTTTTAGCGTATGAAGACATGGCGTTATAGCCTGATAGTACTGGCATTACTCATTACATCAACCGTATTAGGACAGAAAAAGGAAGTGCACATCTTAGCCGTTAATGATATGCACGCCCAGTTGGACGTGTTTCCACAATTAGCCGCACTCATCGACAGTCTCCGTGCCGAAGATCCTTCTTTGTTGGTATTCTCCGCAGGCGACAACAGAACGGGTAACCCCGTGAACGACAAGTACAGGATTCCAGCCTACCCCATGGTGGCCCTGATGAACCTGACGGGCTTCAACGGTTCCGCATTGGGCAACCATGAGTTCGACGTGCACTCGCTATCGAGGCTCATAGGACTCTCCTCATTCAGGTATATCTGTGCGAACATCTTCCCTGACGACACGACGAACATCAAGACCGTACCCTGTCAAGTGTTCGACGTGGAGGGTCTGAAGGTTGGTGTCATAGGGGCCATCCAACTGAGTCCCAAAGGCATTCCCAGCACGCACCCAGACAACATCAGTGGCATCCATTTCAAGCCTGCCGAGGAAGTAATCCCCCAATACGAATGGCTCAGCAAGGAGTGCGATGTCACCATCCTGCTCTCCCACCTCGGCTATCCTGACGATATCAAGATTGCCGAGACGACACCATGGCTGGACCTGATTATCGGAGGCCACACGCACACCCAACTGAAGGGCGACGAGATTAAGAATGGCATCCTGATTACCCAGAACAAGAACAAGTTCGGTCGTGTAACCTATATCACGCTGACCGTAGACAGCGGGAAGGTCGTCAACAAGAAGGCAGAATACATCGACGTGAAGGCCTTCTCCAAGCGGAGCGGGCTAGTGGATGCCATGATTGCCCACTTCAACGACAATCCTGAGTTCCGTCGTGTGCTGGCTATTGCCGAGACTCCCTTTGAGACTCGTGAAGAAATAGGCAATATGATCTGCGATGCCTTTATGGACGGCACTCATGCAGAAATCGCTATAGAAAATCCTGGGGGAGTAAGAATAGAGAGTCATCCTGCGGGAGATATCTCAGTACTCGACGTCCTCGCGATAGACCCCTTTGACAACAATGCCGTTGTGCTGGAACTCACAGGAGAGGAGATTGTCAGGATGATGCTTACCTACTGTCACAACACCCTCTTCAGTTTCCCATTCGTGGGAGGCATGCAGTGCGAGATCACACTGGATGAGACCAATCCTAAAAAGATCAAGAGCGTCAGACTGCTGACTCCTGACGGCAAGAAGATGAACATGAAGAAGAAAAAGTATCGGGTAGCAACCAACAATTATATCACCGCTACCAGTGAGATTCCTGAAGGATCGGCACGCGTGTTGAATGTACCGACCACAGACCTGATCATGAGATACTTGCAGAAGAATCGGACCGTCAACTACAAAGGCTCTTCACATTTGAAAGTACTTTCGAAGTAGCACCAGCCTGACCCTTAACGAACTGTCCGGCCTTCTGCCCCTGTTCTTTCAAATATTGGGGGGCGTTGGCCAGGCGATCCATCTTACCGGCAAAGTCATCATAGCCCGTAATCTCCAAGCCACCACCCTGCTTCATGCCCTGAGCCTCCTGGAACTTCTGGTTGTTGGGACCGAAGAATACAGGCACATCCCATACGGCTGCCTCCAGCAGATTATGGATACCAACGCCAAAGCCACCACCCACATAGGCCACATCGCCATAATGATAGATGCTGGAAAGAAGTCCGAAGCAGTTAATAATCAGCACCTCGGCATCGCCAACATTCTCCGCTGATGCTTCCGTATAACGGATGACCTTACGGCCTTCGAGCAGTTTTTCTATCTGCTGCAGGTGATCTTCGCCGATAACGTGAGGAGCGATGATGAGTTTCCACTCTGGATGCTGGTTGAAGTATTTGATGAATATCTCCTCATCAGGCGGCCATGAAGAACCTGCCACAAACACAGGAACATTCTCCTCACCCTTTCCTACTTCCGCATTCCTCGAAATAAACGCCTCTACGATCGGCAGTTGCTTGGCAGCCTCTTTGATCTGAAGCACACGGTCAAAACGGGTGTCGCCCACGATAGTTACGTTCGTAATACCTATCTTAGCCAATAATTCCTTGCTCTGCTCGTTCTGAACAAAAAAGTGAGTAAAGCAATTCAATACACGTCCGTACTGACTTCCGTACCACTTAAAGAATACCTGATCAGGACGGAAGATGCTCGATACACTATAGACAGGTACACCACGATGCTTAAGGATATGCAAGTAGTTATACCAGAACTCGTATTTGATAAAGAACGCCATCACTGGTCGTACAGAACGGAGAAAGCGCCTTGCATTGGTAATCGTATCTAACGGCAGATAACAGATG
>ONPM01000160.1 GCA_900319715.1 uncultured Prevotella sp. | reverse complement strand
ATTGTTGATCTGGGTGCAAAGATAGTGAATATTTTGCGAACGGCAAAATAAATCGAAAAAAATCCTCGCGGCCTGTGAAAGCAGCGAGGATGATTCATGGCGTCACGAATCGTAGTAGTCATTAAAGTCAATTCCGGTGATTCACCAGATATGTATGCGGTCGGCAGGTGCGAGGTAGAGTTTGTCGCCGGGCTTCACGCCGAAGAGGCCGTACCAGTCGTCGGTGTTCGTTACGACGCCGTTGACGCGCTCGCGGAACAAGGAGTGCTCGTCCTTTATAATACCGTTCGACTCATCGCCCATGGTGCGGCCCTTGGCGTGGGTCACATTCCACTTGCCACACCACAAATAGGCGTAGGCCTCGTAGAAGCGCTGCTGCTGCAGGCGGAACTGCTCTCCCTTGAATCCCTGTCTCTTCAGATTCTTCATGTAACTGTCGTAGGCCAGGAAGAAGCCGCCAAGGTCGGCCACGTTCTCTGCCACGGTATAGGCGCCGTCGTTTTTCAGCCCCGTCTCAAAGGGCATCACGTCGAACGTGCTGTAGTAGTCGATGAGTTGCTGTGAACGCTTCCGGAACTCCTGACGGTCGGCATCACTGGCCCAGATGTCCTCAAGGTCGCCTGCCTTGTTCCATCTGGCGCCATCGGTGTCGAAGCCATGAGTGATTTCGTGGCCACAAGGCGTCATGTTGGCATAGTTGTGGGCATCGTTCACCTCCGGGCTGTAAGTAGGAGCCAGCATGAAAGCAGGATAGACAAACATCGCATTGTAGTTGCCGACATAGAATGAGTTGAACGTCGTCAGTGGCCTTCCGTCCATCATGATCAAATGGAAAGCGGCTTTCTGGTTAGGCATACCCACGAACTTACATTTCAGCCTGATTTTGGCACGGCGGAGAGCCAGCACGTCGTCGAGCGTGGTCTGCTCCTGACTGAGGTCGGCCAAGCCTTCCTCGAACCACTCGTCGGGTGCGCCGATGTTAAACTGCATCGCATCGAGTTTTTCGATGGCATTCTGCTTGGAGGCATCGCTCATCCACACATTGTTCTGGATGCGCTCACGGAAAGTCTGGCGTAACTCCTCGGCATAGCCTTTCATCAACTGCTTCTGGGCGTCAGAGACATAAGCCTTTGCAAACTCATGCGACTTCTCGTAGTCCAGGTAATTCCCTGCGAAGTTTTCCGCTGCCTGCTTGTGGGTAAGCGAAGAGCCTTCGGCCGTGTTCACGGCTTGCAGGGCTTCGGCGTCAAAATAGACGGCATCCTGGTTCAGGATCTCTAACAGACCCTTTTTCCATTCCTCAACAGATGTATTTTGCATCATCAGCGTCGCTTGCATGTTCTGCTCTACTGATCCGGCTTCTATCACATCGGGATGAGCATCGGGCAGGTATGCGTGGTCGAGCGGAATGCCGAGTTCCTCGAAGATGGTGACCAGCATCGGGTATTTCCCCGTGTCGAAGCCACGAGTGGAGGCGCCTGTCAACGGGCGTACCTTGGCCATGAGGTCGGGAGTATTGGCCAACTGCCACGACAAGGTTTCCTTCATCAGACTGTTGGGCGTGTGGTCATTGCCTGTACGTGCTTGAAGCATGGCGCCCATCTTGCCGCCTGCTGAGAATACAGCCAGGTCAAGAGGAGCAGAGTAGCCCTCTTTCATGAGTTGTCCGATCAGTTTCCAAGCCTCTTCCTTTGTGGTGAGGGCATTCACGCGGTCGATGGCACGCTGCAGTCTCGCCTTCTGAGCGGCTATCGTTGCCGCGTCAGTCTTGTCGGCATCAGCCAGTAGTTTCACCTTCGAGGGTAAGGTCAGGGCAGCCTCGCGTTTCTCCATCACGTCGCCCACTTCACCCAAGAACAGTTTCTTGAACGGATTGGCTTCGTCCACCGTGGTGCTGTTCCAGTAGCCGCCGTTGCAGTACATATAGAAGTCATCGCCAGGACGGACACTCGTATCCTTGTTCCCATCGGCTTTCCACTCCTTTTCATCTGCTACCGGTGCAGGATTGTCACTACTGTCTGAACATGACGCCACACCGAGCACCACGGGCACCAGCAGCATCCAAAACTTAAAGTTCATTTTCATTATATTGCTTCGCTTTTGTAATACGGCTACAAAAATAGATAAAAATCCTGTAAACAGAGACGATTTTGCTTTTTTTTTGATCATAAATTGAAAATAGCAACTCTTTCTCAACTTTATTTTGTACCTTTGCAGAGAAATTATAAACAAAACATCAACACCATGGCAAAAAAATTCTTTACACTGCTCGCGCTGGCCGGCCTCTTCGCCGCCTGCAGCGACATGAACGACACAAACGTCGACAACCCCAGCATACCCAAGGGCGACGCGAACCGGAACATCGTTGAGAAATCGGAGTTCTCCTCCTACATCGACTGGCAGACCTATGCCGGCGACGACTTCTACCGCTACGCCACAGGGGCGTGGCAAGATGCCGCCGACCTGGGCGACAAAGAATCCGTAGGCACGCAGCAAGAGCAGGAGATCATCATGAATGAGTTCATAGAGAAAGTATGCAAGGGCGGATGCCCCCTGGTCCAGAGGCTTTTCACGCAATACAAAGGCACGGAGGACTACCGCGCCGACCAACAGAAGGTGAAAGACAAACTGGCCGATATCACCGACAACGTGACCACCATGGATCAGGGCTGGAAGAAAATGGCCGAACTGCTGAAAGAAGGCTATGCCCTACCCTTCGACTACACCGTGGGGGTAATCCAGCGCAAGACACGGCCCGCACTCAGGGATAACGAAATGGTGGCCAGCACCAAGGCTGCCGACATAGAAGAATTCGCCACCCCTGAGGAGCGCAAAGCCATCATGGCCAGCGCGAAGAAAATCTGGCCCAACATCGTCAATGATGACAATGACAATGATGACAATGATGACGGCGGCGGAACGCACAGCGCCAAACGCCGCGACTGCATCATAAAGCCCCTGATGCCCGTGAGTCTCTGCCTGGCAGGCACCCGCGCCGAAGGCGACACCGACAACACCCCCATCGGGAAAATACTACGCGAACTGGGCGTCTCAATCGACGACATCATTGCCCCGGAGAATATCTATGACTTCAACGGGGGGCTGGAAAAAGCGTCGCTGGACGACATCAAGAACTTCATGAAATACTGCGTCATCAGCCGCGACCGCCACTTCGTGGCAAATACCCGAAAGGCCGCTGACGTCGTGAAGACCCTCCTGTACTACAGCAACTCGCCCCTGAGACTCTCCATGAGCCGCTACTACTGCGAGAACCAGGTGGATCCGAAAAACAAGACGGCCGTGAAGGAGATGGGCGAAAC
>ONPM01000165.1 GCA_900319715.1 uncultured Prevotella sp. | reverse complement strand
TGCTTACGGGCCACACGCTTCATCACCGACATGAGCAGCATGTTGTGGTCTACGGCAAGGTTGGTCTCTTCGAAGATCGGAGCCAACTCAAACTGGTTGGGAGCCACCTCGTTGTGACGTGTCTTGCAGGGGATGCCCAGTTCCAGAGCCTCAATCTCCAATTCACGCATAAAGGCTGCCACTCGCTCGGGGATGGAGCCGAAGTAATGGTCGTCCATCTGCTGGTTTTTTGCCGAGTCGTGTCCCATCAGTGTGCGGCCTGTCAGCAGGAGGTCAGGACGGGCAGCATAGAGACCTTCGTCTACGAGGAAATACTCCTGTTCCCAGCCGAGGTTTGAGGTCACCTTCTTTACGCTGGGGTCAAAGTAGTGGCATACATCTGTAGCGGCCACGTTCACGGCATGCAAAGCACGCAGCAATGGAGCCTTGTAGTCGAGTGCCTCACCACTATAAGAGATGAAGACGGTAGGGATACACAGCGTGTCGTCGATGATGAACACGGGCGATGTGGGATCCCAGGCAGAGTAACCACGGGCCTCGAAGGTCGAGCGGATACCACCAGAGGGAAACGATGAGGCGTCAGGCTCCTGCTGAACGAGCAGTTTGCCCGTGAACTCCTCTACCATACCACCCTTGCCGTCGTGCTCGATGAACGAGTCGTGCTTCTCGGCGGTACCCTCGGTGAGGGGCTGGAACCAGTGGGTGTAGTGCGTCACGCCGCTGTCAATGGCCCACTGTTTCATACCTTCTGCCACTGCGTCGGCGATCTGACGGTCGAGACGGGCGCCGTTGTCCATCACGTCTATCATCTTCTCGTAGACATCCTTCGGCAGATACTTGTACATTTTCTCGCGGTTGAAGACCTTCTTACCGAAATACTTTGCGGGTCTCTCACTGGGTGCTTTTACGTCGAGCGGCTTCTTCTTGAATGCCTCGCCGACAACCTGAAATCTTAATGCTTCCATAATCGTTGTTGTTTAGCGTTTGTTAATGTTGATTCTTCCATTTTTCTATTCGTTTGAGTGCCTCCTCCGTCTGCTCATGACTACCGAAGGCGGTGAAGCGGACATAACCTTCGCCCGAAGGGCCGAAGCCGACGCCAGGTGTGCAGACGACATTCGCCCCATAGAGCAGAGCCTCGAAGAACTGCCAAGAGGTAGTGCCGTCGGGAACCCGCATCCAGATGTAAGGGGCATTCTCGCCACCATAGCATTCGAAGCCGAGGTTTCTTAACACGCTGAGCATGTGAGCAGCATTCTGCATATAGTAGTCGATGGTCTGCTGCACCTGCAGCCTGCCCTCTGGCGAGTAGATAGCCTCGGCAGCACGCTGGGAGATGTAACTGGTGCCGTTGAACTTGGTGCATTGGCGGCGGAGCCACAGTTGGTTGAGTGATATGCGTTCACCCTCGAAGGTGCTGACAGAAACCTCTTTCGGAACGATGGTATAGCCGCAGCGTACACCCGTAAAGCCAGCAGTCTTTGAGAAAGATCGGAACTCAACGGCACACTTGCGGGCCCCTCGGATCTCATAAATGCTGTGCGGGATGTCGGGATCCTTTATGTAAGCCTGATAGGCGGCATCGAAGAGGATGAGCGCATCGTTCTTCAAGGCGTAGTTCACCCACTTGCGCAGTTCCTGCTTCGTGATGACCGTTCCCGTCGGGTTGTTAGGAAAGCAGAGGTAGATGACATCCACTGGGCGGCCTTTGGGTAGGTCTGGCACGAAGCCGTTTTCGGCTGTGGTGGGCATGTAGCGCACGTTGGTCCAGCGGCCGTCACGATAGGTGCCGCAGCGACCAATCATCACGTTCGAGTCGATATAGACGGGATAGATGGGGTCGGTGACGCCTATGAAGTTGTCCCAATGGAGCAGTTCCTGGAAGTTGCCCGTGTCGCTCTTGGCACCGTCGTTGATGAATACCTCGTCAAGGCTGAGGCGTACACCACGGGGTGCGAAGTCGTTCTTCAGGATGGCTTCGCGGAGGAACTCATAACCCTGCTCTGGGCCGTAGCCTCGGAACCCATCCACAGAGCCCATCTCGTCGACGGCCTTGTGCATGGCCTTGATGACGGCGGGACAGAGCGGCTGGGTGACATCGCCGATACCGAGGCTGATGACATTGGCCTTGGGGTGCATCACCTTGAAGGCATTCACCTTCTTGGCGATGTCGGCGAACAGGTAGTTGTTCTGGAGGTTCAGGAAGTGGATATTTACTAATGCCATATTTTTGTCTTTGCCCCCTAAGTTAGGGGATGGGGGTCTGAACAAGCGTTTATCAAACCATTATAATTATTATTTTCTCGGAGCCTGCGCTTGTTCAGACCCCCTGTCGCCCCCTTACTTAGGGGGCATAGGCCTCGCCGTCGAAGACGAACTCAGCGGGACCCGTCATAAAGACGTGATTATCACTTTCGCGCCACTCGATGTGCAGCGTACCACCGTCCATCACGATCGTGCTATTTCTGTCAGCACGCTCATTAAGACAGGCGGCAACGGCAGTAGCACAGGCACCAGTCCCGCAAGCCATTGTAATACCGCTGCCTCGTTCCCAGACTCGGGTGCGGATCGTGCCGTCGGCCTCAATGTGTGCAAACTCAATGTTACAGCGCTGGGGAAAGGCTGGATGATGTTCGAGAATGCGCCCTGTCTCGCCCACCTGATCCACGTCGTCAGTGAAGATGACGAAGTGAGGATTACCCATCGATACAAAAGAACCTGTAGATAGACTGTTCGCGAGTGTGGGGTTAAAGAGGGTTTCGTCCTCGAAGACGGGCTCGCCCATGTCTACCGTGACGGATTCCACAATGTCGTTGACGATGTGGAGGTAAAGCGTGGTATCCATTCCCATCCCTCATAGGGAGGGGCCAGGGGTGGGTCTTTTCGTAGAGATACTTGCCAATACAGCGCGAGGCATTGCCACACATCATGGCTTCGGAGCCGTCGGCATTGAAGATGCGCATGGAGTAGTCTGCTTCTGGGACAGGACTCTTGTCAATGAGTACCAACCCGTCAGAACCTATGCCTTTGTGACGGTCGCTCCATTTTTTAGCAGCCGTAGAAGGGTCGGCTATTGGGTGCTGCATGGCGTTGACATAGATATAGTCGTTGCCGCATCCGTGCATCTTGGTGAATGGCACTATCTTCATTTTGTCAGATATTCGTTTACTTTCTTTGCAGTCTCTATACCGCTGGCCATCGCCCGGACTACGAGCGAGGCTCCGTTCTGGGCGTCGCCGCAGACAAAGACATTCTCTGGATAATCAGAATGCTCAGGTTTCAAGAATCCCATTGCCAACAGACAGAGTTCTGCCTTAATGATTTCAGGCTTACCCTTCTCCACCATGATGGGACGGCCACCGTCGGGGTTGGGCTTCCAGTCGATTTCCTGAACCTTGACACCAGTCAGTTTGCCGTTTTCGCCAAGGAATTCGAGGGTATTGATATTCCAACGGCGGGTACATCCCTCTTCGTGCGATGAGGTGGTCTTGAGGGTACGTGGCCAGTTGGGCCAAGGGTTCTGCGGATCCTCTGGACCTTCTACGGGACGGGGCATGATTTCAATCTGGGTGACGCTCTTACAGCCCTGGCGATGGGCGGTACCGATGCAGTCGGAGCCAGTATCGCCACCACCAATCACGAGGACATCCTTGCCCTTGGCGGTGATGCGGTCGTCTTTCGGGAATTCCATACCAGCGAGCACACGGTTCTGCTGAGAAAGGAGTTCGAGGGCGAAGTGTACTCCCTTGAGTTCGCGGCCTGGGGCTTTCAGATCACGGGCTGTAGGCGTGCCGGTGGCGATGACGATGGCGGCGAATTCTGAGAGCGCTTCACTCTCCACTCTT
>ONPM01000166.1 GCA_900319715.1 uncultured Prevotella sp. | reverse complement strand
TAACTGTTATTGGCAAAGATGACCAGTTCGGCTACGGCCTCTTTCTCGTCGGCAGCGCGCCGTTGTGCCCTTTCCTCGATGTTGGCGATGCGAGCCCTAAAGCGAGCTGCCACGTCCGACCTCGTTGCCGTATTGGCAACTCGGTAAACGGGCGATTCAGAATGTCCTCGCCCTTGATGAGCACCATCTTCGTCTCAGGTGTTATTTCGCTCGTCGTCTGACTCAGGCGGCGCACCAATGCGCCACCCATCGACGCATTATCGAACGAACTCAGCACAGCGGTAGGCACGTCGGCAGTAACTTTTACCTGCAATTGATCGACCATCGGGTCGAACTCACCATTGCCCCCACCATTGCCACCAGCGGCAATACTGTCGTCCGTACAAGCCGTCAGTAGCAACGAAAAACTGACTATCAGACCAACAAAAAAAAGTAAGTAGCGATTAGTATTCATCATCTTATATTCCTGATTAGTTATTAGTACAATACCTTACCACGAGGCTTTCCGATTGCAAATATACTCATTTGTTTGGAATGATGCAAACTTTTGGTATAAAAAAGTCGGAAAGGTAAATGTCAAAAAAAAAGAATTCAATTTGCGTATAGGCGGACAATCGTTTGTGTATAGGCGAACAATCGTTTGCGTGTGCGCGTCAAATCGTTTGCGTAGGCGCAAACGATTGTTAGCCTGCCTTCCGTCCCCTGTTAGGATGGCTTCCATCCCCTGCGCAGACGGCCTCTTACCCCCTATAGACCCTATCTGAACGAGTGAAAGGGACTATCTGAACGAGTGAAAGAGACTATCTGAACAAACGAGGGACTAAAGTAATAGCTGCGGCATCCTTTTCATTGCATATCTAAGTGTCAGGATGCGACGCACGCTCTGGTTGATGCGCTCCTCGGTGAGGGTGCCGTTGTTCACGGCGGCGATAACGGCATCGAAGGCCTCAGTGAAGTCACGGGGACCCAGCACGATGTCCACACCTGCCTTGTTGTCTTGCAGGACAACTGGCGACAGCGTGGAGGGAATGTTGGTACCTGTGACATTTGGCACGGCGATGTGGGCGGTCATGATGAGCTGACAACCCCACTGGATGCCTGCACGGAAGGTCACCATCTCACACTGATTCATCTCGTCCCACGTCTTCAGCGACTGCACATAGCCTGAGTGAGTGTCGTTAGTCGTGTCGCCATGACCGGGGAAATGCTTGATGCAGCCCGTGATGCCCGCATCCTTCAGGCCTTGCAGATAGTTGGTCACCATTGGGGCAGCCACGGCAGGGTCGTCGCTGAAGGCACGGGGACCGATGATGATGTTGTCGGGATTGGTATTCACGTCAGCCACGGGAGCAAAGTCGATGTCAAAATCGTAACGCTTCAGGTAGGTTCCGATGGTGTTGCCACACTCGTAGGCGTTCTTCGGGTCGCCGGTAGCACCGATAGCTGCCATCGACTCGTATTTCTTGACGTGAAAGTTGGGGTTGTTGGCGATGCGCGACACTCGTCCTCCCTCCTCGTCGATGCAGAGTAGCGGACTGCCATTCAGCGAACGAACCTGCTTGATGATGCTGGCCAGCTGGGTTTCGTCCTCGATATTCCATGCATAGAGGATGATGCCGCCCACGGGGTAATCATGGTTGACCTTCCTCATTTTCATGGTAATCTCCTGATTCTTGAGATTCGCCAAGTCATCATAAGTGGTCCATTCTATCGATGGATCGAGCGACTCTACGCGTACAAAGAACATTTGTCCCACCTTTTCGCGTAGCGTCATCTTCTTCAGCATGGCTTCTACCTCGGCTGGAGGGGGCGTTACGGTATCGTCGTTCGAACACGATGTCAGAACAAGACCGTAAAATAGGATGACGGTCAGTATCCATAGAAATTTCTTTTGCATTACTTATACTTCTGTTTTACTATTTTATACTGCTTTCTTAACGTCGGCAATAGTGATTTCTACCAGTTCTTCGTCGGACACTTTTCCGGCCTTGGCAATGCGGTTGGCCTGTGCCTGGATGGTCTTTTCGAAGAGGTTGCGTACATAACGGGCATTACCGAAGTTGCGGTCCTTGGTGGCTACCTTGTGCTCCAGATGCTCCTGCAGGAAGGCTGCAGCCTCCTTGGTGATGGTGTACTGGTTCTTCTTCAGATACTGGCGGAAAATCTTGTAGAGGTCTTCAGCCGAATAGTCGGGGAAGTGGATATAGCGGTTGAAGCGCGACTCAAGACCTGGGTTGGTGTCGATGAATTTCTTCATCTCGTTGGTGTAACCTGCCACGATGACTACCAGTCGGTCGCGATCGTCCTCCATGCGCTTGAGCAGGGTGGCAACAGCCTCCTTACCATAGTCGGCACCGGCATCACTCTGGGTGATGGCATAGGCCTCGTCGATGAAGAGTACACCGCCAAGGGCTGAGTCGCACATCTGGTTGACGCGTGGAGCGGTCTGTCCGACATATTGTCCGATGAGTCCCGAGCGGTCGGTCTCAACGAGATGGCCTTTCTTCAGGATGCCCAGGTCTTTGTAGATGCGGGCTACGATGCGGGCCACGGTGGTCTTACCAGTACCGGGACTGCCTGTGAATACAAGGTGATAGTTGAGGTTGGGGGTTTTGAGTCCCTTTTCCTTACGGGCTTTCTGTACTTTTACATAGTTGGCCAACGAACGCACCTCCGCCTTGACGGCATCGAGTCCGATGAGTTCGTCGAGCTCTTTGTATGGGTCGCCTTCCAGGGCTTTGTTCACCACGAGACTGTCGTCCTTGACACCCTCTTCGCGGTCTTCCTTGTCGACGAATTTATACTTGCGTCCATTCACGTCGTCGCCATCGTCGTCATCGTCGAAGACGAGTTTCTTTTCCTTCTTGTCGGATGTGTCTTCGTTGCCAAGAACCATGGTGCAACCGCCCATCATGAGGAAGCAGGCGGTGATGCAGATAATAATAATAGTCAGTTGCTTACTACTGAAGCGGTCGAAAAAACTTGCCATATTCTAAAATTTTTAATGATTACATATATAATAAGGAATAAGAGTGGCAGGGTGTAGCACAGAAGGTCGGTGGCGTCGAAGATGCCTGGCAGCAGATCTCCCCATTGTAGGAGTTCAGAGGCAATGCCCGCCAGGGGAATCATACTGGCAATGGCCACGCGCTGAGTGAGCGGTGTGCGCCCCGTAAGACTGAGGATGATGAGGATGTAGGCAGCTGCCCACAGTCCGCCAGGCAGTGAATAGAGCACAAATTCGGTAGGTTGGTAAGCTGACATCCATGCGCGCCAATCGGCGATGAGCAGCATGAGACCCATTCTGTCCAGGGCGTGGAAGAGTAGGAGTGTAGTGGGGCGGAACGAAAGGTAAATCAGTCCGCCGAGGAGTATCAATAAGAGTCCGAAGACCATTTGAATACGTGCCGTCATACCGATATGAATCAAAAATGCGCTACAAAAATACAAAAAAATTAGAAGAGTTGATGAAAAAAAAATGTTTTTTTGTATCTTTGCACGCCTAAAAGGTATTAATTTTATTCAAGGTAAGAATATATGGGAGGCTTTTTCGGTACTATCTCGACAAAAGACTGCGTAAACGATTTGTTTTACGGGACAGACTACAATTCGCACTTAGGAACCAAACGTGCCGGACTGGTGACCTTCGACGAGGAGAAGGGTTTCAGCCGTGCTATCCACTCGTTGGAGCGTCAGTATTTCCGCTCGCGCTTCGAGGACGAGCTGGATTCGTTCAAGGGGAATCAGGGTATTCGCACTTGGGCCGCTATGCGGTGGTGACGGTGGCGAAAATCAATAACCAGCGCGAGATAGCCGACGAACTGTTGGCTGCCAGGATGCACTTCAGCGAGCTGTCGGCCAACACCATCAACCAGACGGAACTGGTGGCCCTGCTCATCAATATGGGAAACACGTTCGTGGAAGGCATTAATAAGGTTTACCAGAAGATTGACGGGTCGTGCTCGATGTTGATACTGACCGAGAACGGCATTATTGCTGCGCGCGATGCACTGGGACGCACGCCTATCGTGATAGGTCAGAAGGATGGTGCCTATGCCGTTTCGAGCGAAACAACCAGTTTTCCCAACCTTGATTACAAAATTGTGCGCGATTTAGGTCCCGGCGAGATAGTCCGTCTGACAAGCACTGGTGTCGAGGTGCTGCAGAATCCGCTGAGCCGTTGCCAGATATGCGCATTCCTGTGGGTGTATTACGGTTTCCCCGCCAGCGATTATGAGGGAATCAATACTGAATTTGTCCGCGAGAAGAACGGACAACGGATGGGAGAGAAAGACACCGAACTGGAGGCCGACCTGGTGTGCGGTATTCCCGATTCGGGTGTGGGTATGGCCTTGGGT
>ONPM01000168.1 GCA_900319715.1 uncultured Prevotella sp. | reverse complement strand
ACACGCTGGTAGGCACGCAACGTCTTCAGCGGTCCTTCCTTATCGGCAGTGTTACGCATATAAACCTGTACCACTTCCGTGCCTTCCTGCTTGCCGGTATTCTTCACCTTCACGCGTACCTTATTATTAATATACTGAGGGTTGCTAATGTCGAAGGTGGTATAGCTCAGTCCGTAACCGAAGGGGTAGAGTGGGGTGCCCTTGAAATAACGGTAGGTGCGGTTCGCCATGCGATAGTCGAGGAAATCGGGCAGATCCTTCTCGCTCTTATAGAAAGTAATAGGCAGTTTGCCACTGGGGTTACATTTCCCGAAGAGTACCTCTGCCACAGCCTGACCGCCACTCTCTCCACCGTACCAAGCCTGTAGGATGGCATCGGCAATAGCATCTTCCGGAGTCAGGGCGATGGCTGAGCCCGAACAGTTGACGTAGATGATGCGTTTGCCAGCCTTCTTCAGTTCGGCAAGCCACTCACGCTGAACCTGAGGCAGTTCGATACTGGTGCGGTCGCCACCCTTGAAACCCGGTTCGCTGACCTTCATCTCCTCGCCTTCCAGACGGGGCGAGATGCCACCGACGAAGATGACGATGTCGGCATCCTTGAGTGGTGACTGTGGATCAGTAAAGGGTGAGAGGGCTGCAGGTGAGTGATCAACCATATTGATGTCGAACTGCAACATAGCATGACCTGTATATTGGATATACACCAGTTGCAGGGGATAGCTCTTGCCTGCCTCTACCTTGTAGTTCAGATGGGCATCACGCACACCGTGTCCGTTGGTGCGGTTGAGCAGGGTGTCGCCATTGAAAACAAGCATCGAGAAGTCGTCGTTGAGAATGTCGAAAGTCACCTCACCATCCTGTTGCGGACGGAACACACCTTCATAACGTGCCGTGAAGTGCTCGAGGTTGACACCTGGTGCAAAAGCCGTATTGCCGCCATTGTCCAGATGGAGTGGCTCCGTGAGACGAATGGCCATGGCAGGCAGTCCCTCCATGCGGTCGTTGTTCCAGTAGTTAGCCTGTAGTCCGGGACGTCCGTCGTCAGTGACTATCTGATTGAACATACTGACGGGCACCTCTTTTCTGGTCCATGTGCATCCCTGTATGAACGGCACGTTAGGCAGATACTTCCGAATGCCCTGCAGGATGGTTGTTGTCTGGGTGGGCTGTCCGTTGTAGTTGCCCCACATCATGGTAGAATCGTTGGCATTAGGTCCCATCACGACGATTTTAGGTTTGATGTTTGATGTTTGATGTCTGAGGGGTAGTATGCCGTTGTTCTTCAGCAGCACAATACTTTGACGAGCCGCATCGAGGGCTATCTGCTTGTGCTCCTTGCTGGCTACGACACTCATAGGTATCTTGGTCCATTCCACCATCTCGTCGGGGTCGAAGTCGCCCAGCTCGAAACGTCCTATCAGCAGACGGCGAAGTGAGGTGTTCAGTTGCTGTTCTGATACCTTTCCCGACTTCACAGCTTCTGGCAGTGACTTATACACACTACCACACTCTACATCGGTACCTGCAATGACGGCTCGTGCTGAGGCTTCTTCATCCGTCTTCACGAAATTGTGGCGACCGGGCTTGTAAAAATCGTCAATAGCACCGCAGTCACTCGTCACAATACCTTGGAATCCCCATTCGTCGCGCAGGATATGCTGCAGATAGCGCGTGTTGCCACAACAGGGTTCGCCGTCAATGGCTTGGTAGGCACACATCACCTCCTTGACCTGGGCTTCCTGTACCAGAGCCTTGAAGGCTGGCAGATAGGTTTCCCATAGGTCGCGCTCGGGCAGACTTTCTATATTGAACTCATGGCGGTTCCATTCCGGTCCGCTATGTACGGCATAGTGCTTGGCACAGGCAAAGAGTTTCTTGTATTTCTTAGAGCTATTAGATTTGCTTGAATACTCCTGCCCCTGTAAACCGTTCACCACAGCCACACCCATGCGGCTGGTCAGATAGGGGTCTTCGCCATACGTTTCCTGTCCGCGTCCCCAGCGTGGGTCACGGAAGATATTGATGTTAGGTGTCCAGAACGATAAGCCTCTGTAGCGTATGAGTTCGTTCTTCCGTCGGGCCTCTGTGTTTTTGGCACGAGCCTCGTCGCTGGCAGCAGAGAATGCCTGATACACCAGATGGTCGTTGAAGGTTGCTGCCATACCCATCGTGATGGGGAATACGGTGGCAATGCCATTGCGCCCGATGCCGTGCAATGCCTCGTTCCACCAGTGGAACTCAGGGATGCCCAGACGTGGTATGGCTGGCGATACATCCATCATCAGTTTTGCCTTCTCCTCTAAGGTCAGTCGTCCTAAGAGGTCGTCGGCACGCTGTTCCGCACTCAGTTGCGGATTCTGGTAGGGCAATATCTGTGCGTTAGCTGTTGCGCATAGTCCTGTTAAAAGGACAGACAGTAGTTTTTGTTTGATTCTCATGTTGTTGTTATAGGTGTTTGTTAAAGAAATCCAGTACTCGTTTCTGTGCTTTCCTGTCACAGCTGTGTGGAATGTCCCAGAGTTCAGTCTCCAGTTTTTCGTCAGCCCCCTGACTCTTCCATGTGTCATGCATGATGCTGAAAGCCTTCTCGACTCCTGCTACCGGGAAGAGTTTGTCTTGCGAGCCGTTGATGAAGAGCATGGGCTTCGGACAGGCAATGCTGGCGATATGCGGATAGTCAAGCCAACGGCGCAGGCCAGGGAGACAATTGGCAAACCCACCGTTCTCCGTCCGTTTATACTTGAAGGTCAGCTGCTCGTCGGTGGTTACCATCCAACACACGGCAGCACCCACCTTGATGCGGTCGGAGAGGGCA
>ONPM01000170.1 GCA_900319715.1 uncultured Prevotella sp. | reverse complement strand
ATGAAGAAGTTTTTTGTTTCAATGATGTTTGCCCTTTCGGCATTGGTGATGCTGACAGGATGTGTGGTCTCGGAAGAGAAGTTGACGGACAAGGTGACTCAGGGCATCGTGGAGTATGAACAGGAACAGGGAAACCGCTTGGAGGTGACTGACCTGAAACTTGAAAAGAGCGAGGGGAAGAACTACAAGGGTGTGCTGACTGGAAAACTGAATGGTGAGGACGCCGTCTACGATGTGACTGTCACGGATGCTGGCAGTGATTTCGATATCGACTGGGAACTGAGGAAGTGAAACGGATTGAGGGCGTTTCAGCATGGATAAACTCTCTGCAGAACAACGGCACAAGAATATGGCTGCTATTCATTCGAAGAATACGAAGCCAGAATGGATTGTGAGGCGTGGGCTGTGGAGCAGGGGATTCAGATATAGGCTTAATTCTCCGAAGTTGCCTGGGCATCCTGACTTGGTGCTGAGGAAATACAGGACTTGCATCTTCGTGAATGGATGTTTCTGGCATGGGCATGGGGTTCGATTGAATATTGAAACATTGAAAATTGAAAACTCGGAGTGCTGTAAGATTCCGAATACGAATCGGGAGTTCTGGGTGGCGAAGATCAGGAGGAATCAGGAGAGGGACGTCGAGGAGCAGAAGCGTTTGGCAGAGATGGGATGGCACTGCATCACCATCTGGGAGTGCGAACTGAAACCGTCAAAGCGAGAGGCTACGCTGAAGTCGTTGGTGTATACGCTGAATAAGATCTGGCTCGACGATCATCAGGCTGTCGTGAGTTCTTATCCTCAAATGGGGGAAGAAAGCGAGGGCTATTTGAAAGCAGCAGAGGAGCGGAAAATATAAAAAATGCAATAGTTTTGAGGACTTCTGAGATAAAATGATTATCTTTGCAAACGAAAGAGAGATTATTACACTAAACAAATACAATTAGATTATGAACATTTTGATTTTACAGGCTTCTCCACGGGCAAATGGTAACACGGCGTGGATGGCAGAAGAGTACAAGAAGGCTGCCGAGGCAGCAGGTCATCAGGTGACACTGGTCAATGTTTCCAGAAAGAAGATTGCGGGCTGTCTGGCTTGTGAGTACTGTCACAACAAGGGCAATGGTGCCTGCATCCAGAAGGACGATATGCAGGAACTCTACCCGCTGATGGCAGAGGCCGAGGTGCTGGTGCTGGCCGCCCCCATCTACTACTTCACGCTCTGTGCCCAGATTCAGGCTCCCATCCAGCGCATGTACTGTGTGAATAGCCCTGCCAAGGTTAAGAAGATGGCATTACTTGTTTCTTCGTATTCGCCTGGCGTATATGACGGGGCAAAGGCCGAGTATCGTGACATCTGCAACTACTGGAAGGCTGAAGACTCAGGCATCGTGACTGCAAAGGTGGACGAGCAGAAGACAGACGAGACCAGGCAGAAGATAGAGGCAATCGTGAAGAATCTATAGAGCAACTCTTTGAAACTATGGATACATTGCATATTATCGCTGTTGTGGTGCTGGTGATTATCGGCGGTGTGATCTTCTGGAACAAGTCGAAGGGCTAAAAAACTGGAGTGTGAGATGGGAAGGAGATGGATGATGCCGTTGTCGCTGCTGATGGGTCTGGCTGCTGCTTCGTGTGGCGGACAGGCGGAAGGGCAGAAGGACGAACAAGAGGGTGAGCACGAGATGGAGATCATCCCGAAGGTCAAGGAGCCGAAGGATGAGGTGGTGGACACGGTGGGATTCCCGAAGGAGGCTACGGGCACGCCCATCACCGGCTATCAGGGCTATCCTGAGGATGATCTGGTGAAGGAGTCGACGGATGATGACCTCGTGAACTTCCAGGGTGAGGCCGATCTCGACTATTATGATGGTGGAGGTGACGACTCCGGCGGCTATTAAGATGCTGGTAAGGGCGCACTATTGGCGCTTGAACTCGAGGGTCTTGGGCAGTTTCTGCCATTTGCCGTTGTTGGGCACCTTCAGCGTACTGCCATCTATCTGCTTGAGCACGTAGACGGAATCGCTCTCAGCCTTGAGGGTGGCTGTCAGGTCTTCGCTGCCGTAGTCGTTGATCATCTGCAGCGTGGCCGTATGGCTTTTATCGTCAACCTCAGCGGAGGTGATGAGCCAGCAGAATGAGTTGTGCTGCTTTGAGAGATAGCCAGGCAGTTGGCCGTAGAGTTCCTGTCCTGGGACGGTGATATTCTCTCTGTAGAAATCGATTCTGAGATAGACGCTATATTCTTTATTAAAAAGGTACGCGCGAAAAGGCTTCTTGCTTTCCTGGGCGACGGCTGGTAATAGCAAGAGCATCAAAAGAAATGTTGCAAATATCTTCTTCATCATCAGTTCGTTTTCTTTTTTTTGCAGACAAAGTTAATAATCTAAATCATTATTTAATAGACTTATCTAAAAAAATAGCGAATAGTCAATTATAATTGAAACGATGGCAAAAAAGCAGTTAATGCCAGACTACATCTTCGAGTCAAGTTGGGAAGTCTGCAACAAGGTAGGGGGAATCTATACAGTCCTTTCGACGCGAGCCAAGACCCTACAAGAGGTACTTCAGGATAAGATCATCTTTATAGGTCCTGATTTCTGGAAAGAAAGTGAGAGTCCTTATTTCAAGGAGGACGGAAAACTCTTTGCCGATTGGCAAAGTGAGGCTAAGGAGCAGGGGCTGAAAGTAAGGGTAGGCCGCTGGACGGTGCCCGGAGAGCCCATCGCCATCCTGGTGGACTTTAATCCCTATTTTGAGAAGAAGAACGAGATCTATGGTTGGCTGTGGGAAAACTACGGCGTAGACTCGCTGCACGCTTATGGCGACTACGACGAGGCCTCGATGTTCTCGTATGCTGCCGCCTTGGTGGTGGAGAGTTTCTTCAATTGGAAAGAGGAAAACGGTGAGTGGAACAAGAAGACCAAGGTGATCTATCATGCCAACGAGTGGATGTGCGGCCTTGGTGCGCTCTACATCAACAACAAACTGCCTCAGGTGGGTACTGTCTTCACGACCCATGCCACCAGCATCGGCCGTTCGATTGCCGGTAATATGAAACCCCTCTACGACTATCTCTTCGCCTATAATGGTGACCAGATGGCCGGTGAACTGAATATGCAGTCGAAACACTCGATAGAGAAGCAGACGGCCCATTTTGTGGACTGCTTCACCACAGTGAGTGACATCACAGCCAAGGAGTGTGTCGAATTGCTCGACAAACCCGTAGACGTCGTGCTGCCCAATGGCTTCGATGACAGTTTCGTGCCCAGCGCTGCAAAGTTTACCCGTAAGCGCAACCTGGCCCGCAGGAAGATGCTCGACATTGCTAATGCACTGTTGGGTGAGGATCTCGGCGATGATACGCTGCTCGTCTCGACCTCAGGCCGTTATGAGTTCCGCAATAAGGGTATCGACGTGTTTGTGGAAGCCATGAACCGTCTGCTCCGTGACCGCGACCTGAAGAAGAAGGTGGTGGCCTTCATCGAAGTGCCCGGATGGGTAGGCGAGCCCCGTAAGGACTTGCAGGAACGACTGAAGAGTGGTAAGAAATATGATACGCCGCTCGATGTGCCTCAGGTGACACACTGGCTGCACAACATGAGTCATGACAACGTGCTGGGTATGATGAAATACTACGATATGCACAACCGCCAGGATGAGAAGGTGAAGGTGATCTTCCTGCCTTGCTATCTCGATGGTAATGACGGCATCGTCAATATGACCTATTATGACGTGATTCTGGGCAATGACCTGTGCATCTATCCTTCCTACTACGAGCCTTGGGGCTATACGCCGTTGGAGGCCGTGGCCTTCAAGGTGCCTTGTATCACCACCGACCTCGCCGGCTTCGGCCTTTGGGCTAACACGGTGTTCGGCCATGAAGGGCAGATAACAGATGGCGTGAAGGTGATTCATCGTACGGATTATAACTATTCAGAGGTGGCAGATATCATCAAGGACACGGTGGCTGCGTTCTCGAATATGAACAAGAAGCAGACAGACGAGTGTCGCAAGAATGCCAGTGCTCTGTCGAAGAAGGCCCTTTGGAGTGAGTTTATCAAATACTATTATCAGGCTTACGACATCGCCCTCACTAAGGCTGAAGCCAGAAAAAGTGGAAAGGTGAAGAAGTGAAAAGGTGAAAAATGAAATAGAATTCAAATAGATAAAATTTGAGAGAATTATGAAAATTAAAGCAGATTACGCAAATGCTCCGGCTTGGAAGATACTGACCGTGAAGGCCACCCTCCCGGAGGAACTGAAGTGTTTGGACGAGATTGCCCATAACATGTGGTGGGTATGGAACTATGAGGCCCGCGACCTGTTCCGCGACCTCGATCCAGAATTGTATCATAACGTGAAGCACAACCCTGTGATGTTGCTCGAGCGTCTGAGTTTTGAACGCAAACAGGAGATCTTGAAAGATAAGGCGCTCATGAAGCGCATTAAGAACGTGTATGACATGTTCCTCAAGTACATGAACGTGAAGCCCGATTCCAAGCGCCCGTCAGTGGCCTACTTCTGTATGGAGTATGGTATCCACTCAGCCCTGAAGATCTACTCTGGCGGTCTGGGTATGCTGGCTGGTGACTACGTGAAGGAGGCCAGTGACTCTAACGTAGATATGTGTGCTGTCGGCTTCCTCTATCGTTTCGGCTATTTCACCCAGAGCCTCTCGATGGACGGTCAGCAGATTGCCAACTACGAGACTCAGAACTTCGGCTCTCTGCCTATCGAGCGCCAACTCGACAAGGACGGTAATCCGATGGTGGTCGATGTACCTTTTACCAACTATCAGGTTCATGCCTATGTCTGGCGTGTGAATGTAGGCCGTGTGAAGTTGTATCTGCTCGACACCGACAATGAGATGAACTCTGAGTTCGACAAGCCCATCACCCACGCCTTGTATGGTGGTGACTGGGAGAACCGCCTGAAGCAGGAGATCCTGCTCGGTATCGGTGGTATGCTGCTGCTGAAGAAACTTGGCATCAAGAAGGATATCTATCACTGCAACGAGGGTCATGCAGCCCTCTGCAACCTGCAGCGTCTGTGCGACTATATCGAGGAAGGCGGTCTGACCTTCAACCAGGCTATGGAGTTGGTCCGCGCCTCTTCACTCTATACCGTCCATACACCGGTGCCTGCCGGCCACGACTACTTCGACGAGGGCCTCTTCGGCAAATACATGGGT
>ONPM01000171.1:2805-5469 GCA_900319715.1 uncultured Prevotella sp. | reverse complement strand
CTTGACGATATAGCCGTTCGCGATTAGCCATTTGTTGAGGGCAACAAGGGTGTTTCGTCCTCGGGAATAGCCAATCGAGGTGTATGCTTCGCCCAGAGCGTCTATCAGATTGTTATACCCAGGAATGTCACCATTAGCAAATGCCTTGCTCAATGCCTCTCGGTGTTCCTGTTCTGACAACTCCGTTAGAGACTGTCGCTTGGAGTCCTTTTTGTCAAACTCGTAATCACCTACCAGTTCTGGCAGGGAATCGGCATTGACACGGAAGGCGAAAGGCTCAAACTCCTTATCCCGGATATGCATTGCCTTTACCTCGCTGATATTGGCATCTGTCTGGCTCTTGGTAATCTGGAGAACAGTCTCAGCCTTGTTGTTCAGTTCGGTACCGATATGTCCGCGAGTGTTATCATCACCTTTGTTCAGATGCAGCACCGTGTGGATATGCAGATTGTACTCACTCGACCATTGCATCAGCATATTGATGATCTGGGTGGACTCCGTAGGATTGTTGATGTCATACATCAGATCACGGATGCCATCGATGATTACAAGTCCGATGCCTTTCATCTTGAACAGCATGTAGTCAATGATGGTGCGCCGCTGCTCAGGTGTCATTTCCCGAAGAGCCACGAACACCAGATTAGGACAATCTTCATCAGTAGGCAGTCCTGCCAGTTGGAGGATGCGCTTCATCACCTTCTGACAGTGGTACTTACTCTGCTCTGTGTCGATGTAGAGCACCTTTCGCTTATCATCAGGGAATGCAGCCGTGTAGCGCAGCACCTCACTGTTGGAGAGTGCTGCCGCTACGATTGCAGAGACATTGAAGGTTTTCTTGCTCTTGGCTTTACCTGTAGATGCGCTGAAGTTGCCCAGAGTGCCGATGGTGGAGCCATTCACCTGAAGGATCTCAGGTGGAACGGTGTACTCATCGGTGGCTTTCAGTCGGATGGATTGCCAGATTACCCCAAACTCACTCTTGGTTAGTCCGTGCTCACGGATTTCCTCTTTGGCTGCCGGAGCCATGTTAGTATTATTCGTTTCCATAGCCTTACTTGTGAGTTAGAATATAGTGGGTAGCCTCCTGACTGATTTGAGCCTGGGTCTTGACGGGATTCTGACGAAGCCATGCTTCAAGGGCGTCCTTCTCGAAATAGATCATCTTCCCCTGAGGTTTGTAGTGGGGAATCTGCTGCGTCGAAGTCAACTTATAGAGATAACTCTTCGACAGGTTGGTGAACTTGCAAGCCTCTTCAAAGCTCAACACGTTCTTGTTGAGATACACGAGGTTTTCCAGTTCCTCGATTCTCTGTTCAATACTTTTGTTTTCACACATATGCTATCACATTTGTTAAATTAGACAATAGGAGTGTGCACCCTCCGAAATTTTGAATTCGAGGGCAAAAGTACTGCCTAGAAGATTACGTGTCAAGTAAAAAGTTTAAGGTCTTAACCTATTCTCAACCTTTTTGCCTATTCTTTACTTTGTTGGCGATGTTTAGTGTTCTTTCAGATTCTTGATATACACTTCAAGTTTGTTATATTTCCCGTCCTTATCCATATCCTGTACTTTGTTCGTGGCAGTGGAAAGGTCGTTTTGGTTAAGGAAGTCATCTTTCTGTGATGACTTGAAGAGCCTGTTCTTGGCAATGACTGCCTGCCAGTTCTCCGTGATATATCCTCGTCTGGATAATTGGTCAAACAAATGGGCTAATAGCCGATTGTTCTTCGAGGTAAGGACAACAGAAGGGGAACAGTTGAAGATGGACTTTATCTGTTCTGTGGTTATGTCCGCTTCGCGGAATATATGGAGTTCGTTGATAATGCCAGCCAGATAGTCCATCTGACTGTCGGTAAGAGAATGCTCAAAAGAAGGTAAAGTAGGAGGTGTCTCTGGAGGTGTCACCGATGGAGTAGTCTTAGTGACACTTGGGGGCGTAGGACTTTTCTTGGCATGGGCTTTCCGTTCTGCCAGTTTCTGTTCCATGTCGGCTATGAAGGCATCGGTCTCGGCATCTTCCCGCTGCTTTTCTTTCCACCTCCGCTCTTCCTCTGCTATTTCTATGAGATAACGGTGTTTCTTCTTGTCTTCCAACAAGAACTTAATGTACTTCTCATAGAGTACCACCTTATATATATAAGAGAAATAGGGATTCTCGGCATCATAGATGGTATTGTCTTTCTTGAATGCCTGAATGTCTGCTTTTAACGGATTACGATACCACTTATTAACAGCATCAGGGCCAATGTTCTCTATAAACAGACTGTCCCAAATGAAATCAGGTTTATCGAGAGCATCTTGGATATGCTTCACATAAGGACATTCAGCGTAAGTGTCCGTCAGAATCTTTACCGCTTTGGCATATTCGTCCTCTTCCAATTTCACCATATACTCGTCAGATGCACCCTCGGCAGTCCGTATCAGACGTTCTTCAAGACTATCAAGTGTTTCTTTTACAAAAGTCTTGATGATATTCTCCTTTTCATTTATGACTGGTTCCCAGCAATTCTGCGTTTCCATCTTATCCTGTATTTAATCTTTTTAGAGTGCAAAGGTACTCAAATTATAGTAGAATAAGAACAAACAAGAGAAAAAGAAGAAAAGATTAACAGTTGGTCGCTTTTCTTATTCTTGGTTAAGATTAACACCTAATTAACGCCCTT
>ONPM01000171.1:0-2737 GCA_900319715.1 uncultured Prevotella sp. | reverse complement strand
CCCCTGCGGAAGGAGGGGGATTCGAACCCCCGGTACGGGAACCCGTACGGCAGTTTAGCAAACTGCTGGTTTCAGCCACTCACCCATCCTTCCAAGGACTGCTTGCGCTAGAAACCGAGGGGTTATCTCCTCAAATGCGGGTGCAAAGGTACAACCTTTTTTTCAATCCTGCAAATATTTGGCGAATTTTTTTCGAAAAAAGTTACTTGTAGGCAACGACCTCCGTCAGTTCCTGATTGAGGTAGAAGGTGTTCTGTAATGTGTCGCCAGCGTGTACGTATCTCATTCTCAGATAGTAAAGTTCCCCGTCGGGTGCATCGGGATAGGTGATGCCCTGTCTGAAGAGGGGAGCACCGCGGTGGCGCATCAGTTGGATGAGCGAGTCGCTGATATGCTTCGTGGATCCGAGGTCGGCGAAGTCGCGGTCGCTGATGTCACGGCCTCCATTCTCCATGTTGGCCTCGACGAAGGCCTTCACAGTCTGTTCAGCATCATACTGCCGTCCGCACGAGGCGAACAGCAGCAGTGCCATACCTATTATATAATATATATAGGAGTGTCTCATTTCTGTGGGATGTTCTTGAGTACGTCGAGCAGATGGTCCCACACCATCTGTACGGTGGGGATGTGGAGTCGCTCGTCGGGGGTGTGAACGAAGCGCAGGGTGGGGCCGAAACTGACCATGTCGAGGTTGGGGTAGCGCTCTGAGAAGAGTCCGCACTCCAGTCCGGCGTGGATACCACGGACGACAGGCTCCTTGCCAAAGAGTTTGACGTAGGAGTCCTTGACGATCTTCTGCAGTTTCGAGTCGGCTTTCATCTTCCAGGCGGGGTAGCCGTCGGAGGAAATTGCCTCGGCGCCTGCCAGTTCGAAGACGGCCTGGATGGTGGCGCACATGTTGTCGAGGTTCGACATCACGTTGGAGCGCTGGCTCGACAGGATGTCGATGGTGGTGTCGGAAGAGTGGACGCTGGCGATGTTCGACGAGGTCTCTACCATGCCGTTCAGTTCAGGATCCTGGCAGATGGCGTAGATACCGTTGTCCACAGCCTGCAGGGCCCAGATGAAGTTTCTGGCCACGGCAGGGTCGATGACGGGCTCGGCGTCTGTGCTCTCCATCGAGAACACCATCTGGGTGTCGGTGACATGGAACTCGTCCTCCACCTCAGAGGCAAACACGTTCCAGTCGGCACGCACGTTCTCCTTGAGGTCGTTGGGCACGGCCATCACGAAGTAGCCGTCGCGGGGGATGGCATTGTGGAGTTTGCCGCTATGGAACTGTGCCAGCGTGACGCCCTCGTAGCGTTTCATCGTCTGGAAGATGAAGCGTGCGAGCAGTTTGATGGCGTTGGCGCGCTTCTTGTTGATGTCGTCGCCCGAGTGCCCGCCTACGAGTCCCTTCAGTGAGCCTTTCAGGAAGAAACTGCCTGTCGGGGCTTGCTGGCGGGTGAAGGTGAACTTGGCCTGGGTGTTGCGACCTCCGGCACAGGAGACGAAGATCTCGCCCTCGTCCTCGGAGTCGAGGTTAATCAGGTAGTCGCCGGTCATGAATCCGGCCTTCATGCCCTCGGCTCCTGTGAGGCCCGTCTCCTCGTCGCGGGTGAAGACACACTCGACGGGTCCGTGCTCAATGTCGTCTGATGCGAGGATGGCCAGTTCGATGGCACACCCGATACCGTCGTCGGCACCCAAGGTCGTGCCATCGGCCGTCAGCCACTCACCGTCGACATAGGTCTTGATGGCGTCCTTGTCGAAGTCGAACTCCACATCGACGAGTTTGTCGCACACCATGTCCATGTGGCTCTGCAGGATGACGGTCTTGCGGTTCTCCATGCCCTTGGTGGCGGGCTTGCGGATCAGCACGTTGCCCGTCTCGTCGACTTTCGTCTCCAGGGCGTGGCTCTCACCCCAGTTCTTGAGGTACTCAATCATCTTCTCCTCGCGCTTCGAAGGGCGGGGTATTTCGTTAATCTTCGCAAATTCGGCGAAGACAACGGCAGGTTTTAAATCACTTTTATTCATTATTAATGCTATTTATGATAGTTTTCTGAAATTAAATGCTTACCTTTGCACCCGCAAAAGTACAAAAAATGATTGAAACTCTGCTCATATCGACGTTAATAATTGCTATCGGCATGGCTTTTTTCCTCGTAAGGGTGCTGTTTGTGAAGAATGGGACGTTCAAATCGCAGCATATTCACGACTCGGAAGCGATGAAGGAGCACGGTATCCACTGTGTGATGGATCAGGATCGTGAGATGCGTCGGAAGAGTGAGTTTGCTGTCGCGGAAAAGAATTTATAGTTTAAATATTTTATAGAAATGAAAAAGTACATTTTCTCCGCACTGGCCATCGCAGCGATGATGGTGTCGTGCAACAATGCCAGTCCTAAGATGGACGACCAGCCTGCCTCCGGTGACGCTTCTGCCTCCGGTCTGAAGATCGCTTACGTTGAGGTGGACTCACTGATGACCCAGTACGACTATGCCAAGGACTACGGCGTGACCCTTCAGAAGAAGTCGAACAACGCCCGCAACACCCTGACTCAGAAGGGAAATGCCTTGCAGGCCGCTGTGAACAACTTCCAGCAGAAACTGAACAACAACGGTTTCACCAGTCGTGAGCAGGCCGCCTCCCAGCAGGCCGCCATCGAGCGCCAGCAGCGTGACCTGCAGGAGTTGCAGGCCCGTCTGGAGAACGAACTGGCCAACGAGACCGCCAAGTTCAACGAGACCCT
>ONPM01000172.1 GCA_900319715.1 uncultured Prevotella sp. | reverse complement strand
TCTGAGGGGAATGCAACGGTAGAGACGGTGAGAATGGCTCCATCCCAATATCTTGGCACTTCATTTTCGAGCACGTCAAAACCAACCTTCAGATGTTCTGCATCTACGATGTAGATGAGCGGTTCACCCTGCTTGGCCATACCATAGAGTGTGTTTTGAATTTTGATGACATATCCAGAAATGGGGACGGTAATGGTACAATAGGACAGTTCATGTTCCAGTTCGTGTAACTCGGCCCTCGCTTCGTTGTATCCGCTGCTGATACGAGCCATTTTCTTTCTTCACACGCAAGGCAGCATCGCTAAGTCGTGCTACGACCTGGCCTTTTCTGACTTCCTGTCCAACATTATCTATGGCGAACATGGTGATCTGTTCTGAGATACGGCTATAGACAGGCACCTCGCGGACCGTCATGATCTTACCCTTGATGGCTGTCGAAAAACTCGGAGTCTCCTGGTGTGAGGGGGCTTTTTGCGGTTGCACAGTCAGCGTATCGGCCTGCTGTGGAACGGGTTTCACGTCGCTTTTCGACTGACAGGCAGTGAGCAGCGCAAAGAGCATGGCGAGGAGTGAAAAACGGATATACTTATTCATAATTGATGAGAGTTTGCAGATGATAGTGACTTACCCAGAATTCTTCCAAGGCAGCCAGATAGTTAGTGTAGGCAGTAGCCCATCGCGACTCTGCCAGAGTGAAGGTGTTGATGTCACAAAGACCGTTGGCATAGTTGTCGGCCGTCTCATTGTACGTCTTTTCAGCCAATTTGATGGTCTTTTCGGTGCTGGTAAGCCTGCCTCTGCTGGATTGCAACTTCTGCAGGGTCACAGCGGCGTCTTCTGCCAACAGGCGCTCCACCTCCTGGGATGCCAGTTCCTGTCGATTCGCCCAGGCCGCAGCCTTTTCATGACGCTTTTTGGCAGCACCATGATCCATCAGCGGTATTGAAAACTGCACGGAGCCTAATGCATACAAATGCTGGTTCTTGTAGGCACTTCCGAATGTATTATTGACTTGTTGCATTCCCAGATTGACGTCAAGCCCGACATTGATGCCCCGCTCTTTGCGCGTCTTGTATTCCTGATGGCGCGCTTCAGTAAGTTCTGCCATCTGATGCTGGTATGCCGGACTGTTGGACAAGGCAAGTTTTACAACCTCCTCCGATGTATAGGTGACAGGAGGGAGCATGTCTGGTATGCTCAACAGAGCCAGGTCGGCAGGTAATTGTTCCAGACGCAACAAGGATGCCAGTTCTGTCCTGGCATTCCACTCCTCTTTTCGCGCCACTTCGACCTGGTTGGCGGCATTCTGCTGCTGCACCTCTATCGAGTGTAGTTCTGCCAGCGTGACGATGGCAATGGTCGCTTTCTCGCGGGCGATGGCCAAAATTGTGTCGTTCAGATACATCTCCTCCAAACGCATCTGCAACACCCGTTGCTTACATGCCAGGCGAAAGTAGCGTACTGCTGCTTCTTCGGCAAGAAGTCGCAGATCGTACTCATGCTGGCAACGTGCTGCCTTCAGGCGCTGGTCTTCCACTTTCTTCTCCCATCCGAAGGGGTTGTAGCCCAACAGGTCATGGCTATAGCCAACCATCAGCGGACTGGCCACGAACTGTCGTGGGTATCCGGAGGCTTCCTTGCGAAAGTACTCACTCCAAATGGCCTGCGTGCCCACATAGGCTTCACCGCCGAAGGGCAGCACTTTCTGACTGAGTCTCAACTGGGCCGAAGTGGAGAAGATATCGTAGTTGCGCAGGTAAACATAGTCTCGGCTGGGGTCGCTGACGATGCGAGAGTAATTGGGCACGACTCTCAACGACAGTTGTGGCTTGCGCAATGCCTCGAAAGCCTCATAGGATGCCTGTTGGCTACTGAATTCCTGCTGGCTCTGGAAAGCGGTGATGGCGCTGTCTTGGGCCAGCCGTATCACCTCGTCCAATGTCAGCGATACCTGCCCCATACTTCTCAAGGGGAACAGGCTGAGGAATATTAAGCCGGTCAAATGGCGTAAATCGATTCTATTCTTCATCGCCTTCTGTATTTTTAAAATCCAAGAAATAGCCGCGCGCCTGGAGTTCCTTGAAGTTTCCGTCATCGGCTACGCGACCGTCCTTCAGCACAATGATGCGGTTGCAGTTTTGGATGGTGCTCAGCCGGTGGGCTATGACGATGCGCGTACATTTCATTTTGGCGAGGTTCTCAACGACGGTGTGCTGGCTGATGTTGTCGAGCGCCGATGTGGCCTCGTCGAGGAAGAGCACCTTGGGCTTTCTTACCAGTGCACGGGCAATGAGTATTCGCTGGCGCTGTCCGCCCGACACGCCTTTGCCATCGACGGTGATGGGGGTGTCCATGCCTAAGGGGAACTTGCGGATGTCCTTGTCGAGAGCGGCCATGCGAGCGGCCTCCCAGGCATCCTCGTCGGTCAGTTGCGGGTCGCTGAAGATGATGTTGTCGCGGATGGTACCCTCGATGAGTTGGCCGTCCTGCATGCAGATGCCGATGCAGTACTGTCGCAGGCTGCGCAGGTTGACGTCGCTGACATCGTACTGGTCATAGAAGATGGAACCCGCAAGGGGTTTCTCCAAGCCCATCATCAGCCGCATCAGGGTGCTCTTGCCGCAGCCTGAACTGCCGACCAGTGCCACATAGTCGCCGCTGTTGATGTCCAGATGAAGTCCGTCGAAGAGCAGCGGCATGTCGTCGGCATAGCGGAACTTCAAACCGCGGATCTGCATCCGCCCTGATATATCCTTGATCACTTCGAAGCCTTCCTTGACTTCCGGCTGGGCGTCAAAGATGGGACGGCAGAGTTTTGTCTCCGGCAACAGGCGTGACACCAGTTTTGCGATACGCTGCACCTGGGCTACGGCCTGAGTGACAATAACAAGAACAGAACAATAGGCAATATAGTCGGAGAGCCCCAGCCCATAGTGCCAGGCCGCCCCCATGGTCACAATCATGGGCAGGAATCTGACGCAATAA
>ONPM01000173.1 GCA_900319715.1 uncultured Prevotella sp. | reverse complement strand
CCGTCTTCCTGGAGCCAGACGATCCGTTTGGCAATGACAGGCAGGCCTATGTCTTCGAGCATCAGGGCATAGAGATTCAACTGGATGATATAAAGCCCATAGTCCTCTTCAATGATATTGGAGAAGGGGGGCAGCAACACTCTGTTGTATTTCCTGTTATAGTCACTATAGAGTTTGCCGTTTGTCTTATAGTCCATGATCACGAAACCGGCTCCTGACGGATGGCCGCCGCCATCATACCAATACAGCATATCGAATGTGCCGCATATCTGTTCCTTGAGGTTCTGGCTCTCGTCTGGGTTCTTTCCGCTGTACACTTTTGCTTCGTTCAGGACAAGATGGTAAGAACTGGGCAACTCGTCAAAGAATTTCACCACGGCCTCTTCCTTGGGATGAATGGGGGCCAGGTAGTTGTAGCGTTCCAAGTATTGGGCACGAACAGAAGGCCTGATCAGTTCCGGATGGCCGTTTCTCAAATAACTGAGGCTTTCTCCGAACTCATGGGTCTTGGTGCCAAGGGTGGTGGCCCTGAAGGAGTTGCATCTCCATTGCTGAATCCAATAGTCTGCTGTTCTCCCGTTCTTCTGAGCATAAGCAGCCGCCTGTTTCTGCTCATCAAAAGGATTGCTAATAAACCGATGCCCGATTCCTGAGACCGAAGGCAGTTGTCGGCCGTTCAGTATGTATTTATGATCTTCTTCGTAGAACTCCAGATCCTTAAACTCATCGAGAATCAACTGACGGGCCTTGGCCGCCATCTGCGGCTCGTCTTCAACATAGAACATCTGCTGTGCGTCCTGTTTGTCTTCAATGTCGTGTGATACCATTGACAAAATGTTTGAAAAAATCTAATCCGAAATCGTCTTAAGTTTCAAGACTCGAATGCAAAGATAGATGATTTCACTCAAACTGCCAAGGATCTGAGAGGAAAAAATGCAAGTACGGATGAGATTTGTTTGGATATATGAGGAATTATATGTAACTTTGCAGCAGATAATCGAGACTGAAGCCTATCAACAGGCGAGATCCTCCCTCAACCGAAAATGAAAACGATGATGAAAGAAATGCTATTAGCACTGGGCATGATGCTGAACGTGGTTGTGTGCCAGGCACAGAACACAGTCAGCAGGCTGTCGCCTGAGAACGGCGCGACAGAGGTGAATATCGACACGCACCTGACGATGACGATGAGCGGCGACGCCGTGATCGGACAGCGAGGCTCTGTCTCCGTCTACGACAAGAAGACTGGCAGGCTGGTGGACCGTCTGGACATGAGCATCCCTGCAGGGCCCACGAAAGGCCAGCCGAACCATCCTGCGGCACAATACACGCCTGTGCCCTATCGCTACAGGTCGCAGGACATCACCAACCGCAACACCAAGGCCGGCACGCCATCAGGCGTGAATGCGTGGGACACAGGGCGCTACCAACTCGACATCATCGGCGGATTCTCTGACGGTTTCCATTTCTACCCCATCATCGCCCACGGCAGGCAACTGACCATCTATCTGCACCACAACATGCTGGAGTATGGCCACGAATACTATGTCACGATCGACAAGGGCGTGGTAGAGGGATTCGACGGCATGAAGGGGAAAAAGGCCTGGACGTTCCGCACGAAGGAGACGGCCCCAGACCGCAGCCAACGGCTGCTGACGGTATCGGCTGACGGCAGGGGCGACTTCTCGACCCTCCAGGGAGCGATGGACTTCATACCTGACTCCGTGGCCTCGGCTCAGGACGGCTATCGCGTGATGGTGAAGAACGGCGACTACGAGGAACTGGTGTACTTCCGCAACAAGCGCTTTGTCACCATCGAGGGCGAAAGCCGCGAGGGCGTGGTGATCCACTACCCTAACAACGAGGTGTTCAACCCACATCCTGCCGACATCAAGACCAACGAGGTGAAGGGCACATTCCCTTCGCGGCGCGCCGCCTTCGCAGCCGACAACTGCAGTGACCTGACACTCCGCAACCTGACGCTGAGGACGGACTGCAAGGGGCAGGCAGAAGGGCTGCTGGTGAACGGTGAGCGCAACTACTTCGAGAACGTGCATATCATCGGCGACGGCGATGCCCTGCAGGCCAACGGCAGTTGCTACTGGATGAACTGCCGCATCGACGGTGGCGGCGATACCATCTTGGGACGAGGACCGTCGTTCTTCAACCACTGCACCATCACCAGTTATGGGACCTTCATGTGGATTCGCAACACGGAGGAGAACCATGGCAACGTGTTTGTCGACTGCCATCTGAAAGGGCTGTCAGAGTACGCAGAAATAGGGCGGCTGCCAGACAACAAGGGGAAGAACTATCCGCACGCCGAGTGCGTCTTGCTGAACTGCACGTTGGAGGATATCCCTGCACGCGGCTGGGGAACGATTGACGACAGCGCCAAGACGGCCACCATCCTCGAGTTCAACAGCCATGATACGGACGGCAAGCCCGTCGACACCTCTGGCAGAAATCCGCTGATGCGCCAACTCAATCCGATACGCGACGCCGAACTCATCGGAAGGTATTCAGACAGCCACTGGGTGTTAAGGTGGTAAAGTGGAGCTGGAGGGAGTCGAACCCTCGTCCAAACAGGGAAACCATACGCTTTCTACACGCTTATCCTGGACTTCGTTTTCGTGCTGCAGCAAGACCCAGGCCACCAACTGCAACCTTATCCTCTAAAGTTTCATCAGATCATCGAGGCCTGACCAGACTATTTCCGATTTAACCTGCGCCGCTGGATCTCTGGATTCGGAACAACATCCTCGGAGCGACGTCTCGTTCCATCACCTGGTGACGGAATTGAGCCTCAATCTACTATGCTTCGATCAGGCAGCGAGAGCGTAATTTCTTTCGCCAATTAATTTTCTCCTGACTCAGATTATGGAGGGAACCAAGAAGCCTCCGCGTGCTTACGTACCATCTCAACCCGCTGTCAAATCCAGTCAACCCCAGGTGTGATTGTAGTAAAATCGCTGCAAAGTTACGTTTTTTTCCGATTACTTGCAAATTATTTGGAAAAAAAGAAGTACCTTTGCACCGATTTTTATATAAATAGGTCGTAATGAACATTAAAACGCTTCTAAAAACGGGCTGTTTAGTCTTGCTGCTCGCTTCGTGTACGACTCCGAAGAACGTATCGTACATACCCAACTGGGCGGAGGGCGAGTCGCTGATAACAGCCGAGGCAAAGGGCATCGTTCTGAAACCGGCAGACAGGCTGTCGATCATCGTCAACACGAAGTCGGCCGAACTGAACAACGTGCTGAACATGCCTGTGACCTCACAGATTATCGGCTATACTGAAGTACAATCCATCAGCCAGAGCCGCGGCGCATCAGGCTACACCATCGACCCAGAGGGCTATATCGACTTCCCGCTGGTGGGCAAGGTGAAGGCGGCAGGCCTGACACGCTCAGGACTGGCCGAGCACCTGAAACAGACGATGCAGGAGAAGAACGTGGCCACCGACGCCGTGGTCACCGTGGAGTATATCAACCTGGGATTCTCCGTGCTGGGCGACGTGCTCACACCTGGATTCTACCAGTTCAGCAGCGACCAGTTGAACGTGCTCCAGGCCCTGAGTATGGCCGGCGACATGAACATCACTGGCGACCGCGAACACGTGAAGGTGATACGCACCGACGGCGACAAGCAGGAGGTGTATGTGCTGAACCTGCAGGACCATCAGGCCATGATCGCATCGCCAGGCTACTATCTGCAGCAGAACGACATCGTCTACGTAGACCCCAACCACTATAAGAAGCGCCAGTCTACGGCCAACGCGAGTGAGATCACCAAGGCCTCGTTCTGGCTCTCGGCCATCTCCGTGCTGACTACCGTGGCCGTCCTGGTATTTAAATAAAGAGGTGAGAGCAAACTTTAAACAACCATCCACTATCGTATGAAAGAATCATTTACTTTCAGTGAGTTTATCCGCCTGTGCATCAAGAAGAAGTACTGGTTTATCCTCTCTGTCGCTGCTTGTCTGTT
>ONPM01000174.1 GCA_900319715.1 uncultured Prevotella sp. | reverse complement strand
TAGTGAAATCCATATTCTTTTCTGCATAGGATCTTCGTTTGTTTACTGGTTTCTTATATACTATAATTGTCGCAGACTCATCTCGTAGAAGAGCCCTTTGCGCGCCATCAGTTCCTCAAAGGTGCCCTCTTCGGCTATCTTGCCCTTGTCGAGTACGATGATGCGGTCGCAATGACGGATGGTGCTCAGACGGTGGGCGATAACCAGACGCGTGCAGTGCAAACGGTCGAGATTGTCGCTCACCTGCTTCTGGCTGATGTTATCGAGCGCAGAGGTGGCCTCGTCGAAAAAGAGGATGCTGGGCCGGCCTATCAGGGCACGGGCTATGAGCAGACGCTGTTTCTGTCCGCCAGAGAATCCCCCACCGTCTTCGGTGATGATGGTGTGAAGTCCCATAGGCAGCGCACTGACCTCGTCGTACATACAAGCCATGCGCAATGCCTCCCAAGCATCGTCGTGCGTAGCCCAGGGAGCAGTGATGGTGATGTTGTGGAAGACGTCGCCTGTGAAGAGTCTGCCGTTCTGCAGGCAGGAGCCTATGCGCCGTCGCAGTTCGCCCTTGTCGGCCTTGGCCAGGTCGTAGTGATCGTAAGCGATACTGCCACGCAGAGGTGTCTCAAATCCCAGCAGCAGGCGCATCAGTGTGGATTTACCACATCCCGACTTGCCCGCAATGCCCACGTATTCGCCAGCCTTGATGTGGAGCGACAGATCGTCGATCACTAGCGGCATGTCGTCCTGATAGCGGAACGACAGGTTATTGATGCTGATGTTGCCTGAAAGGGAGTTTATCGTCGCAGCGGGTCCCGACACCTCGGGCTCTGCTTCGGCAATATCCATGATACTGTCGAGTTGCGGTCCCATTTTGGCCATATCGGGTATGTGGTGGGTTATCTCGGTGAGCGCGGCTGTCAACATGCCGAAGGCGGAGGTGAAGGCGATGAAATTACTAATCTCGATGGAAAAGCGGCGGGTAAAGAAGTAGATGACCAGCAGGCTGACCACACTCATCATCGCCAGCAGCGCAGGATAGATCCGCAGTTGGAACTGGGGATTGTAGATGATGTGGGTGGTATGCGTGTAGCGGCTGAGCCACTGGGTGTAGGCCCGCGTCTCAGAGCCAGTGAGTTTGATCTTCTGGATACCTGTAAACAGGTTGCACTCCATGCCGTTGAGGGCATCGTTCTTGCCGATAAACTGTTGCTGGACACGGGCAACGGTGCGGAAGTAAAGCACCGTCAGCATTGCCTGTATGACATACAATATGGCCGCTGGTACCAGGAGCTTTCCGCCATAGATGCCCACCTGGACGAAATAGACGATGGAGAGCACGCCCCCCAGCAGTGCGCCTACAATCGTCTCGTTGACCTGCTGGCAGAGCAGGGTGAGATTGCCCATCTTGGAGGTCAGTTCACCGCTGCTGTATCTATGGAAGAATCTGGGCGGCAGGAGAAACAGTCGCGCCATGACGGCATTGTGCACGTTCATCTCCAAAATGTTTTCCACCCTGATGATATAGAGATTGCGAAGATAAGAGAACAGCATGACGGCTACTGCGGCACCAGCCAGCAGTCCGGCTATCGGAGCCAGGGCTGCAGGATTGCCCGCGGGTATCACGGTGTCGAATACAAACTTGTTGGCCACAGGGATCAGCATACCTAAAAGCACCACCACCAGAGCGGCAAGACACAGGTGAAGCAGGCTGTAGCCGTCGGCAGAAGTCAGGATGAAGGCCATGACCTCGCGCCTGGTCAGCCTGTGCAGCGGCATCGACTTGGTGAAGGCGTATGCCTCCGGTTCAAGGTCGTGCGCCATCCGCTGCCGCGTCATCGTCTGCCAGATGCCATCCGCGTCGGTATAATAATAGGTGCGGCCAGTCCATTTGGGCAGCAGGGCCACCAGACGACCGTCCTTTGTACGACCCAGTAGCGGACCGCTGGCCTCCTTCCACCACTCGTCGCCGAGTTGCACCTCACGCTTCATGATGCCGTGGGCATGGAGGATATTGGAGAACTGCTGCTCGAGGGGCACCACCTCGTCGTCCTCCAGTTCATAGTCGTCGACCTGCAGCGCACTGAGCACCTGACGAACGGCCAGCAGGTCTGTCTGGGGTACGGGACCGCCATAATGAAGACCCATGCGGGCTGCTCCCTCCACCATCTCTCGTGCGAGCATGGTGGCGTCGTATTTCCTGCGCTTTTCTATCTGACTGGAAAAAATGCTCATCTGAGGTTCTCCCTTATATCTGTTTTCTTTTTTTAACTGTTTTCCATTAATTCACGATATCTGCCCTCCAGGCGCATCAGTTCGTCGTGCGTGCCTCGCTGTACGACGCTACCATGATCCATCACGATGATCTGGCTGCAGTCGCGGATGGTTGACAGACGGTGAGCCACGACAATCAAGGTGATGCCCATCTCGCCTCGATGCGCTGGCACTGGCCGCCACTGAAGTTCTGTCCCCCTCTGACCACCTTGGTGGCATAGCCCTCTGGGCGCTTCACGATGTCGCTGTGCAACTGTGCATCGTCGCAGGCGATGCGAATCGCAAAGTCCTCAACGCTCTGGTCCCACATGCGGATATTCTGTTCCAGCGTGTCGTCGAAGAGCGTGATGTCCTGACTGACGACGGCCACAGAGGCAGTGAGTTCATCGATGGGGATGCTCTCCACGGGACGTCCGTCGAACAGAATCTCGCCACTCCAGGGTTTGTAGAGACCGGAGATCAACTTGGCCAACGTCGATTTACCACAACCGCTGCTGCCCACGAAGGCTACCGACTCGCCCGGCTTGAGATGCAGATTGAAATGCTCAATGAGCGGCGGATTCATATGGTTGTATCCGAAGCTTATATCACGCAATTCCAGTTCGCCCAGGAGTTTTCCTTCTTCCGACGCCTGTCCCTCGGTATGACGGTCTTCTGGATATTTCATCACGTCTTCCACACGTTCCATCTGGGAGCGCATCTCCACCAACTGCATTCCGGCATGTACCATTTGGTCAACGGGCGCTATAAAGGCAGCCATGAATCCCTGAAAGGCCATGAGCATACCTACGGAGAGATCGCCCTGCAATATATACCAGGCCCCCACCAGCAATACCGCCATCGACAGCAGGCTCTGCGTCAGCGAGGGCAGCAGGTTCATCTCGCTCTGCTGAATATGCATCTCGCGCTCCTTGTTGAACTTCCGCGCCCACAGGCCACACCAGTATTGGAAGAACCCGTCCTCGGCTCCAGCGGCCTTGATGCTCTCGATGTTCTCCAAACATGACCGTTGCGGAACTATATTTGCCTTCGCTCTGCTGTGTGCTCCTGACCATATCCAGACGGCGACTGGAATAGTAGCGCACGATGCCCAAGTCCAGAACAGCCGCCACGACGCCAATCAGCGTCAGCGTATAGTTGTACGACAGCATGAGTACGAGATAGAGCACGAGCAGCATCACATTGATGATCTGCGGGGCAAGCACTTCGACCAGCGAATGGGTGATCGTCTCGTTAAGTTGCTGGCGCTGCTGCAGGTCGCCCACATAGCGCATGGCGAAGAAGCCCATCGGCAGCCGCATCAGGTGGCGCAGGAAGTTGGTGTTGCTGCGCAGTGCCAGTTGTCCGGCGATGCGCTTGGCGTAGCGCTGCTGCCAGAGCACCACCACGAAATTAAAGAGCGCCAGCATCGCCAGCAGGCAGAAGAACACCTTCGCCCACTGGGCATTGCGCCCGGAAAGGATCTCATCGAAGAAGACTCTCGTGAACAGAGGCACCGAAAGCGACACAAAAGCCGCCAGCAGGGCAAAGACAAACGTGATCCAGAACGCCTCGTAGGCGCCATTCATATTACGTCTGATATAAGAGAAGATGCTGGTCTGGTGGCCTGAACGCTCGAAACGATCCGTCAGTTCAAAGGTCATGGCCACTCCCGTAAACGAGCGGCGGAATTCGTCCATAGGCACCTCCACGGGGCCGATGCCAGGGTCGTTCAGACAGGCCTTGCCCCGCTTCATGCCCTTGAAGACCACGAAGTGTTCAAAGTTCCAATGGATGATGGCGGGCTCCATGCCGGCCAGTCCCTCTGCGCTTACCTTGTAGGCGCTGGGCTCCAGACCGTAGTTTCTGGCTGCCAGCAGGATGTTCTTCATCGAACTGCCGTCGCGGCTCACGCAACAAGCCTCGCGCACCTGTTCCAGCGGAAGCCACTTGCCATAGTAGGCCAGTATCATCGA
>ONPM01000177.1 GCA_900319715.1 uncultured Prevotella sp. | reverse complement strand
GGGGCAGATGATGGCTGTCGATCCCAACGAGATTGAGGCGTTGGCCCGTCAGAGCAACTATCCGGAATGGGGCATCAGCGGTCGCGCCAACTATATCAATGAAAGAGGAAAGCTACAACTCGGACTCTCTGGTAACAAGGCACAGCACGCAGACCTCACCGTAGAACTCGGTTTCTCCAGTGACATGGGCATGACCAACAGCCGTTATCCCGAAGAAATCTGTGAGGGGCAGCGACAGATGGAAGAGGGCTCGATGATGGGACTCTCCTACGATATGCTTGACGTGCCGACAGAGGATATGGAGTGCGTGGACCTCTACATGCAGGCCCTGGCCGTACCTGCACGGCGTAACATCAACGACCCCGACGTCAAGGCTGGTGAGCAGTTGTTCTATGAGGCTGGCTGTCATCTCTGTCATGTTACTACGTTACATACCAAGCCTCGTGGCTCCACCCTGCTTGCAGGCACCGACCTGCCCTGGCTTGGCGGACAGACCATTCATCCATACTCCGACTACCTGCTGCACGACATGGGCTCCGAGATTATGGGCGTGGGGCTGAACGACAACTTCGTCAGCGGTCTGGCCCGCGGCAATGAGTGGCGTACTACACCGCTCTGGGGTGTAGGACTGCAGAAGAAGGTCAACGGGCATACCTACTTCCTGCATGACGGCCGGGCCCGCAATTTCGTAGAGGCCATCATGTGGCACGGCGGCGAGGGAGAAGCCTCGAAGAATAAATTCAAGAACATGAGCAAGCGGCAGCGTGACCAACTCGTTCAGTTCCTTTGGAGTTTATGATTTGTGTGCCTATTACAACGAGTATCACTAGTAAAACCAGAAAAAATCAAAACAACAATGAAATACTACAGAATATTAGCCATCGTAATGGCAACCAGCCTCTCAGCCGCCACTTTCGCTGAGACAGAAACAGAAGAGAATGCTGTCCCTGCAGAGGCCTCTCTGCAGAGCGATGCCAGCAAGTTGAATATGGACAACGGCGTGATACCTATCGCAGACGACCGAGGCTTCACCCTGCAGTCGAACGACGGCAGTTTCGTATTCAAACCCTACCTATATATGCAAAGCACCCTCAGTTATAGGTATTATGATGACGAGGGGCTCGACAAGGCCTACAATCAGGATAATGTCGCCAACTCAGGCTTTGCCATGCCCTATGCGATTATCGGCTTCACAGGAAGGGCTTTTGGTAAGATCGACTACAATGTCTGTGTCAATGCCGCAGCCTCGGGTGGTAACATCCTGCAGCAGGCATGGATCGACTATGCCGCCAGTCCGGAACTTCGCTTCCGGGTCGGTAAGTTCAAGACACCCTTTACTCATGCCTATCTGACGACCCTGGGAGAGACACTCTTCTCCAGCCTGCCAACCTCGCTTACCGCGCAAGCCATCCTCCCTTATTCTCTGAACGCCGTTACCCCTGGCATCGGCACAGGCTTTGATCTTGGCGTGGAGGTACATGGATTTATCGCCAACAAGTTTGGCTACGAGGTAGGACTCTGGAATGGCACCGGCTCTGCGCAGAACAATGCCACCAAGGGACTGAGCGACGACAACCACCTGCCATCATTGATGTATGCCGGACGCCTGACTTACCAGCCGAAGGGTGCCATGCCGATGACACAAGGCAATCCGAAACTGCTCCATGAAGACAAGATGCTCTTCGGCATCAGCGCCAACTTCAACAACGAGGCCGAGAGTGAGTCGACCAACGACTTCCGTGCCGGCTTCGAGTTCGCCATGCTGAAGAATCGCTGGTACGTGGGCCTCGAGGCCTATTATATGCACATCGGCTTCACCGACCGCCAGAAGATCGACGACACCTACAACTACTGGGGCGGCTATGCCCAGGTGGGCTATTTCGTGGCCCCGCAGTGGCAGGTCGGACTCCGTTACGACCTCTACGACCGTAACGGCTCTGGCAAGGACGGTATCCTGAATATGCCTGCTGCCAGCGTGAACTACTTTGTACCGAAGACCAACATCAAACTCTCCGCCATGTATCAATATGTAGGCCGTACAGGTCACGATACACAGTTGGACCGTGACCTCGACGACCTGGGCATCTGCACCCATACGGCACAGTTGATGCTGCAATATGCCTTCTAAAAAGTTAAGAATTAAGAGTTAAGAATTTGGGTATTTCAATGAAAAAGCATATCTTTGCAGCCCTTTTGGGACTGACGGCTCTTGGACTCAGTGCCTGCGACGATGGCCGCATCCCTGAGAAAGTCGGATCGTTCAAGGAAGGGCGCGTGGTGAAGTTGACAGGTACGCTGACGGGTCTTGAGAACTGGTCTGACGAGTACAACGTGGCTGTTGCGGGTTTCGACGGGACTGACGACTATGCCGTCATCTCCAAGGCTATCTCCAAGGATGCCAATGGCGCGATGAGCATCGTCTTGTCTGGCATCAATGCCAATGTCAATAAT
>ONPM01000178.1 GCA_900319715.1 uncultured Prevotella sp. | reverse complement strand
CTTGTAGATGCGTTCTTCGATGAAGATTTTCTCAAGGGAATAGAAGTGCAATTGCTCCAGGAGTTCACCCTTGCGGATCTCAAGTTCCTGGCGGATGAGATCCTTCGTACGGTCTGTTGAGTGGCGCAGCACATCGCTGACAGTCAGGAACTTAGGCTTATTGTCCTCGATCACGCAACAGTTGGGCGAGATACTGATCTCACAGTCGGTGAAGGCATAGAGGGCATCGATGGTCTTGTCAGAAGAGACACCAGGGGCGAGGTGCACCTGTATCTCGACGTTGGCAGCTGTCAGGTCCTCCACCTTACGGGCCTTGATCTTTCCCTTCTCAACGGCTTTGACGATGGAGTCCTGCAACGTCTCCGATGTCTTGGAGTAGGGGATTTCACGGATGACGAGTGTCTTCTGGTCGATCTTCTCGATCTTCGCCCTGACCTTCACGGAACCACCCCGCTGGCCATCGTTGTACTTGCCTACATCGACGCTTCCTGATGTGGGGAAGTCTGGGTAGAGTTGGAAGGGCTGGTCATGCAGATAGGCGATGGCAGCGTCGCAGAGCTCACAGAAGTTATGGGGCAAGATCTTCGTGGAGAGTCCTACGGCGATGCCCTCAGCGCCCTGCGCCAGCACCAACGGGAACTTCACTGGCAGTGTGATGGGCTCCTTGTTACGTCCGTCGTACGACATCTTCCAGTCTGTCGTCTTGGGATTGAACACCGTATCCAGGGCAAACTTCGACAGACGGGCCTCGATATATCGCGGTGCAGCAGCACTCGACCCAGTGAGGATGTTACCCCAGTTACCCTGCGTGTCGATGAGCAGGTCTTTCTGTCCCATCTGCACGAGGGCGTCGCCGATACTCGCGTCGCCGTGGGGGTGGAACTGCATGGTGTGTCCCACGATGTTCGCCACCTTATTATATCGTCCGTCGTCCATGCGCTTCATCGAGTGCAGGATGCGTCGCTGCACGGGTTTCAGACCGTCCTCGATATGGGGAACGGCACGGTCGAGGATGCTATAGCTGGCATAATCGAGGAACCAGTTCTGGTACATGCCGCTCAGATGGTGGACCGCAGCGGCATCGAAGCGGTTTACGGGCTTATAGTCGGAGTGGCCCTCCTGGGGCTCTTCCGACTCTTGCTGTTCCAAGATCTCGTCGTCCTTTATCTCGTCGTCCATGGGCTCTATGGTTCTTAATTACTTATGGATTCGTTTGTTTTCGGCTACAAAAGTACTAAAAATATCGGAAATACGCAAGTTTTAGACCTTAAAATATCGAAATCTGTGCGTAATTTGGCCCTTGTTTCTGAGTCATCAAATAGGCCTTTGTAAGTTGCTCTATATCAGCGCATTTATAAATTCACTGAATTTACACAGCAAATTCACTGAATTTACTGACCAAATTCAGTGAATTTATGAAACAAATACACTGAATTTACAAATCAAGTACACTGAAATTACAAAATGACCTCGCATGACCATCACACTGACTACACATATTTTAAATAACATTTGGTCGTTTCAGAAAAAATAAGTACCTTTGCAGCGTTTTTAGCAGACATACGAAAATCATTCAAAAGTACGATACAGAAAATGACAGCAAACGAGATCCGCGACTCATTCAAGAAGTTTTTCGAGTCGAAGCAGCACGCCATCGTGCCCTCAGCACCCATGGTTATCAAGGACGACCCTACGCTGATGTTCACCAACGCAGGCATGAACCAGTGGAAGGATATTATATTAGGAACGCGTGACCCAGAGCCCCGTCGACGCGCAGACACCCAGAAGTGCCTCCGTGTCAGCGGCAAGCACAACGATCTGGAGGAGGTCGGACACGACACATACCACCACACCATGTTCGAGATGCTCGGCAACTGGTCGTTTGGCGACTACTTCAAAGAGGGCGCCATCGATATGGCCTGGGAGTATCTCGTCGATGTGCTGAAACTGAATCCTGAGGACCTTTATGTGACGGTCTTCGAGGGTTCGCCTGAGGAGAATATCCCCCGCGACGACGAAGCTGCCAGCTACTGGGCCAAGCATGTGCCCGAGAGTCATATCATCAACGGCAACAAGCACGACAACTTCTGGGAGATGGGCGACCTCGTGAATAAGGACGATCCGCAGGTGATCGAGATCTGGAACCTCGTGTTCATGCAGTTCAACCGCAAGGCCGACGGCTCGTTGGAGAAACTCTCGATGAATGTCATCGACACAGGTATGGGCTTCGAACGTCTGGTCCGTATGCTGCAGGGCAAGCACTCAAACTATGATACCGACGTGTTCCAGCCCATCATCAAGGCTGAGCAGCAGTTGACGGGCCTGAAGTACGTGACCTTCGAGGAAGAGCAGGACACTCCCATCACGAAGGAACAGGATGATGTCAACGTGGCGATGCGTGTCTGTGCCGACCATCTGAGGGCTGTCTCGTTCTCGATTGCCGATGGTCAGTTGCCGTCGAACGCAAAGGCAGGCTACGTCATCCGCCGTATCCTCCGTCGTGCCGTCCGCTACGCTTACACGTTCCTCGGACAGAAAGAGGGCTTCCTCTATAAGCTCGTGCCCACGCTGGTGGCCGAGATGGGCGATGCCTTCCCAGAGCTCAAGGCCCAGCAGCAGTTGATCTCGAAGGTGATGAAGGAGGAGGAAGAAGCCTTCCTGCGCACCCTCGATAAGGGTATCTCACTGCTCGACAAGGCCATGGAGCAGC
>ONPM01000183.1 GCA_900319715.1 uncultured Prevotella sp. | reverse complement strand
CTGCTTGGCCATACCATAGAGTGTGTTTTGAATTTTGATGACATATCCAGAAATGGGGGCGGTAATGGTACAATAGGACAGTTCATGTTCCAGTTCGTGTAACTCGGCCCTCGCTTCGTTGTATCCACTGCTGATACGAGCCATTTTCTTGATGTTTTCTGGTGCTGCATCCAAATTGTCGTGCTTATAGCCCTGACCCATCAGAATGGCCTGATATTGAAATTCGGCTTTCTCCAGTTTAGCACGGCTGTGGGCTATCTTCACACGCAAGGCTGCATCGCTAAGTCGTGCCACGACCTGGCCTTTTCTGACTTCCTGTCCAACATTATCTATGGCGAACATGGTGATCTGTTCTGAGATACGGCTATAGACAGGAACTTCGCGCACTGATTCTACCTTACCCTTGATCGCTGTTGAATAATTCGGAGCCTCTTGGCGCGAAGGGGCTTTTACTGATTGCACAGCGGTCGTATCATTCTGCTGCGGAATAGATTTCACATCGCTTTTCGACTGACAGGCAGTGAGAAGCGGAAAGATCATGGAGAAAAATGAAAAACGGATATACTTATTCATAATTGATGAGGGTTTGCAGATGATAGTGGCTTACCCAGAATTCTTCCAAGGCAGCCAGATAGTTGGTGTAGGCAGTAGCCCATCGCGACTCTGCCAGCGTGAAAGTGTTGATGTCGCAAAGGCCATTGGCATAGTTGATGGCCGTCTCGTTATAAGTCTCTTCTGCCAGACTGATAGTCTTTTGGGTGCTTACAAGTCTGTTACTGCTGGATTGCAGCTTCTGCAGGGTCACGGCGGCGTCTTCTGCCAACAGGCGCTCTACCTCCTGAGATGCCAGTTCCTGACGATCTGCCCAAGCCGTAGCTTTCTCATGACGCTTTTTGGCTGCGCCATGATCCATCAGCGGTATCGAAAACTGAACGGAGCCTAATGCGTATAATTGCTGGTTCTTGAAGGCACTGCCGAATGTATTATTGACTTGTTGCATTCCCAGATTGACCTCAAGCCCGACATTGATACCCCGCTCTTTGCGCGCCTTGTGTTCCTGATGGCGCGCTTCTGTGAGCTCTGCCAGCTGATGCTGGTAAGCAGGGCTGTTGGATAAGGCCAGCCTTACAACCTCCTCTGGTGTATAGCTGACTGAAGGAGGCATGTCTGGAATAGTCAGCAGCGACAAGTCGGCAGGTAATTGTTCCAAACGCAACAAAGATGCCAGTTCGGTCCTTGCCTTCAACTCATCTTGACGCGCCACTTCCAGCAGATTGGCGGCATTTTGCTGCTGCACCTCTATAGAGTGCAGTTCTGCCAGCGTGACGATGGCAATGGTCGCTTTCTCGCGGGCAATAGCCAGAAGCGTGTCGTTCAAATACATTTCCTCCAAACGCATCTGCAACATCCGCTGCTGGCGTGCCAACCGAAAGTAGCGCACGGCTGCTTCTTCAGCAAGACAGCGCAGATCATACGCATGTTGACAGCGTGCAGCCTTCAGCCGTTGGTCTTCCACTTTTTTCTCCCAACGGAAGGGATTGTAGCCCAGGAGGCTATGGCTATAGCCTACCAACAACGGGCTGACCACGAACTGGCGCGGATGACCAGAGGCTTCTTCGCGGAAGAACTCACTCCAAATGGCCTGCGTGCCGACATAGGCCTCACCGCCAAAAGGCAACACCTTCTGCGTGAGCCTCAACTGGGCTGAAGTGGAGAAGATGTCAAAGTTGCGCAAGTAAACATAGTCGCGGCTGGGGTCGCTGACGATGCGAGAGTAATTGGGTACGACCTTCAGCGACAGCTGTGGTTTGCGCAATGCCTCGAAAGCCTCGTATGATGCCTGTCGGCTATGGTATTCCTGTCGGCTCTGGAAGGCTGTGATGGCACTGTCCTGAGATAATCGTATCACCTCGTCCAAGGTGAGCGATACCTGCCCCCTGCTATTGAGGGGAAGCAGACTAAGGATTGCCAGGCCAATCAAGTGGCGTATATTTATTCTATTCTTCATATTCATCTTA
>ONPM01000189.1 GCA_900319715.1 uncultured Prevotella sp. | reverse complement strand
TCTTAAACTACTTAAAGAAAGTGGCGCTATTTTTTCGCTTCGAACGTGATATCCTTGCGGATGGTGCTCAGGTAATTGGGCGTGACGCAGAGAAAAGAGGCGAGGTCCTGCAAGGCAAGGTGATGCACGATGCCAGGACAACGACGTAGCAGCAACTCGTAGCGCTCGCGGGCCGTGGCGCGGTGGAGGTCGAGGTAGCAGGCACGGGCCTGACTGAGTAGATGCTCAGCTATGACACTGCGCAACTCCATCTTTTCAGCGTCTTGACGGAAAAAGTCCATCAGCTGTTCGCCGCTCACACGGAGCATGCGGCTGGGCATCATCGCCTTGATTGTAGTCTGCGATGGACGACCGTCGAGGCAGGCGGGATAGTCGCCAGCAAATTCGCCCTCAAACGAGAACCAAGTGATGTGTTCCCTGTCGTCGCTGATGCCATACGTTACATACTTGAAGCACCCCTCGGTGACGAAGCCGAACCACCGTGCGGGGTCGCCCTCGCGCTCCAGTTGGTCGCCCTTACGGAAAGTCACTTCCTTGCCCTCGCGCTCGCAAAACTCACGCAGCGCCTCAATGTCAATACTGTTTTTCCCGAATTTCTGTTCCAAAAGTCAGTCGGTCGGTGGTTGGTTATCGTTTGTTCTTTCCGAAAAGGTCGGAATGAGTTCCTGTATTTACCAATATAAGAATGAGTTCTGTTTCGTTCTGCTCCCAAACAAGGAGCCAGTTGGGCTGGATGTGGCATTCCCACTGCCCTTTGCGGTTACCATGTAATTGATGAGCCTGATACTTCTCGTCGAGTTTCTCGCCGCGCAGCAACTTGGCCACGACATCCCACAGTTCCTGCATCGGCAGGCCGCGCTTCTTGCAGATTTTTCAAATTCTGCTTGCACTCGCCAGTGATGCGCAGTTCGTATTTCGTCAGTAGACGCGCCCCTGCTCTATATCTTCGATGGCGCGGTCCATGCTGGTCTTCCTACGACGCTTCAGCGTGACGCTACTCACGCCACGTATCAGACTGATAGCCTGCTTAATCTGGTCAAGCATGGAAACATCCTCTATTGAAACTGTCAGTTGAGTCATAATTGCAATTATTGATGAATTCGAGCGCAAAGATACGAAATATTCCGTAAATAATCCGCAATCGCGCTGAAAAAGTTGCAATGTTTAACGAAAAGCCCTCGGCTTTGCCCTGGCTGTTGTGACTTGTCATTTTGTGCAGTGCATGCAGTGAGGTAGATGGCTGCGGCTAATACGGTAATGCTTTCCCCTAATCGTATAGTCTTCATGTTTCAATCTTTCTGAATTCCTTTTCATTATTCTCTCCTTGAAGTCTGCGGGTAACGTTGGCGTATTGGCGTATTTGCGCCGCAGTGCTTCGCGGATGTCTGTGTCTTTGAATCTAATCTCGTTTTTACTCATTTCGATGCATGAAGATTTCTGCTAATTTCGTTTTCAGTTCATCCCCATAGATATTACGGGCGATAATGGTGCCGTCGGGGGCGAAGAGGATGCTGGGCATTGATGATCTGTGGATATGGGATGCCGAGATCACGGATGGCTTTTTCTGTCTCTTCGGGCTTGTCGCGGAAGGCTATGCCAAGCACCGTCAGTCCTTTCTCCTTATACTGCTGATAGAGACTAATCAAGTCGGGTATCTGCTGACGGCATGGGCCGCACCACGAAGCCCAGAAGTCAGCAAGAACATATTGGCCTCGTCCCACATAATCACTTAGGCGTGTGGTCTTTCCGTTGTACTCTACGGCAAAGTCCTTGAACATTCCGCCTTCTTCCTGTGACAATGCTGCTTCTGCCTTTTCTTTCACTTTTATGATGTTCGGATGATTTTGTACCTCAGTACAACTTTGATTAATAAGTGATAATAGGACTTCTGGTTGTTCCATGATGTTGTCGTCCAACATCAGAAGCAACGGAATAGCCAACACGTCGTCTTTATGCTGAATAGCAAGTCCTTTTAGTGTTTCTGTAAAATCAGGAGTATTGCGTTTAGAAAGAGTCTCAGATAAAACCTTATTGCGAACTGTTCCGCTAATTACAGGCATCTGGTGGTTGCCATCAAACATGATGTCGCCAGGCTCGATGATAATGGGTAATCTGGATCTCTTGCTCCTTCTATCCCCATTGACTTCAGCGGAGGACCAGATGCAGAGCATTGCACAGAAAGGCTTGTCGATGGTTCCTTTGATTGTGAACACACCGTCTTGGATGGTGCATCTTGTAGTCACTTCATTCGTTGCGGTGTTCACGATGGTAACGGAATCGAAACTAACACCCTGTTTCGCCGTTGCTTTGGCCACCTCAGATAAGTTTCCTTGAATAGTGTAATTCTTCGTCTGTGCCTGCCCCGCCACTGTGACGAGGGCGAGCATCATTGTAATGAAAGTTTTCTTGTTCATGTTACTTGCTTGCTGCTTCTAATTCTTTGCGGATGACATCATTGCCTGGGAAACCAATACTCTTGTAGGTCTGGTGGCCTTTGGTATCGTAGATGGCGTAAGTGGGGATGCCACTGGACTCGAAGTGCTGGAGGATGTAGTGGTTTTGTTCTTCCGTCAGGTAGTAGTGGTCACCGTCGATATCCTTAATCATTTCCAGCCAAGTGGTAGGAGGCGACGAGGGCGGGGTGATGTAGATGAACTTGATGTTGCGCCCCTTCAACTCTTCTTTAAGAGGGGCCATCGCTTTATGGCCTGCACGACAGGGACCGCACCATGTTGCCCACATATCGATGAGCACGGCCTTACCCTTATAGTTGTCGAGGATGGTCTGGAGTATGTTCTCTGGCGCTACGCCGTCGTATTTCTTGAAAAATACACTCTCATTGCCGGCTAATTCCCCGGCTATCCGCTGCTCATCCTTCGCATAAACATAGGAATGAATCTCTGCTAATTTCTCTTCAAATCCTTTTGGCGCACGGGCGGCGAAAGTCTTTTCCACTTCTTTCAGCTGCTCCATATACGGAAAGTCTTTCCTTATCATTGCCGTTTCAGATATGCCCAATAGTGCCCGGATTGTGGCTGCATCCACAGGCAGTGATGG
>ONPM01000191.1 GCA_900319715.1 uncultured Prevotella sp. | reverse complement strand
GCAAAGATGATATATGGCACAAGGAGTGCCTTGAAATTCTTGATCAGGAATGCCCCAATGGTGCCTCGATTCATTACGTCTGCCGGTTTAGTTACCATTCCCGACACCATAAAGAACAATGGCATGTGGAAGGAGTAGATAACCAATCGCCATAGTGGCGTAGCCAAATTGTCTGTGGCATGCCCCATGATAACCAAGAAGATGGCCAGTCCTTTCACATAGTCCAGCTCTTCAATTCTTTGTTTTCTTATTTCGTTCATAATATTCTTTTTTTAACGATAACGTTAACGGGAACGATAACTTTTTTGTTTATATAATCAGTCTCACGCGGAAGCCTCGCTTGGTGGGTTCCTCTATTACCTGTTTGCACAGATCGGAGAGTTCGTTTCGCTGTGCATCGGTAAGTGGGGTGGCGGTCATCTGCTCCACCATGAAGTCGAGGGCTGTGACGCCTGACTGTTCGCTATGGGTGATGCGGACGGTGATGGGGCGGTACTGCGCCATAGGACCGTCCAGCATCTTGTCAGTCAGCCGGTCTGCCGTCTCCAGCTTCTCGACGATGCCGTACTTGTGGCAGAAGGCACCCATGGCAGAGTGCATGCCCAGGAAGTCGAACTCGGGGCCGTCAATCTCGAACACTTCCTTGCGGATGCGCTTGATGAAGGCCTTTGTGGCGCTATGGACGGGATTATCGAAGATCTGCGCGGGCGAGCCGTCTTCATGGATATAGCCGTCGTACATGAAGAAAATGCGTGTCGAGACGTCGTGAGCGAACTTCATCTCGTGGGTGACGATGAGCATGGTCATGCCTTCCTTGGCCAACTGGCGGATGACGCTGAGCACCTCGCCCACCATTGTCGGGTCGAGGGCCGACGTGGGTTCGTCGAAGAGGATGACATCGGGCTTCATGGCCAGTGCACGAGCGATAGCCACACGCTGTTTCTGACCACCGGAGAGGCTCGACGGATAGACGTCGGCCTTCTCGGCCAGTCCTACCTTACGCAGCAGTGACACTCCCTCCTTTCGTGCCTCCTGCCGCAGCCTGTTGACTGGATAGCCTTTGGCGAGAATGTCCTCCCCATCGACGACGATACTGCCGCCGGTAGGTTGCTCCAGCAGGTTCAGACAGCGTAGCAGGGTGCTCTTGCCTGTGCCTGAAGGCCCGATGATGGAAATGACCTCGCCGCGATGGATGTCGGCGGTGATGTCGCGCAATACGTCAAGACTGCCGTAGCTCTTTCGAAGGTGAACAAGCCTCACCCCCGACCCCTCTCCTTGGGAGAGGGGAGTAGAATGTAACGTAGTGCTATGCTTTTTACGAACTATGAGCCAAGTTCCGCCACCTATAAATATGGTAAGGAGAACAGCTCCCCATGGCCAGAGGTAACCACTCCCCTCTCCCTTTGGAGAGGGGGCGGGGGTGAGGCTTAGTATCCCTGCTTCCCCTTTTCGCGTGATGAGTACGATGTGCGACTCTACATAGCCGTCGGAGAAGAGCACCTGCTTCTGTCGCTCCTCGGTGACGCTGATGGCGCCCATGGCCATGTCGGCCTTGCCCGTCTGCACGGCAGGAATCTGTGCGGCGAAGTCCATCACGAGAAATTCCAGTTTCCAATTCCTACGGTTGGCCCACTCCGTCAGCAGGGCGGGCTCCAATCCAGAGGGCTTGCCGGAATTGATAAAGTTGAACGGCGGCATGACCGGATAGGTGGCCACGCGCAGGGTGCGCCCTGTGCCGCGCTGCTCGGGGATGGTCAGGTCGGACTGCTGCCAGCGGTCGTAGATCTTCTGGTAGGTGCCGTCGCGGCGTATGTCGGCCAGGAACTGGTTGAAGTCCTGCTGCAGGGCGGTGTTGCCCTGCTTGAAAATGGCAGCCACGGGAATGGACTCCAGTCCGGCGCCCACTGAGTCCACCTTGTCGGCTATTTCCCTGTTGAAATCCAGCGACAGGCTCTCACTGCCCGCCACGTCCACCTTGCCGCTCTCCAGGGCAGCCAGCAGGTCGGTCGTGGTGGTCATGCGCAGGATGTCGGCATCGGGAGCCATGCCGGTGACGGCGATGTCCTGGATGCTGCCGATGATGACGGCCACGCGCTTGCCCGACAGGGCCTTGAACGGCAGCGGGACATCGGTGACGGCGGTTGTCTTGGCTGAAGAGGAACCGCCTCCCATGAGCGTCGGCACGTAGCACAGTGCTCCTGC
>ONPM01000192.1 GCA_900319715.1 uncultured Prevotella sp. | reverse complement strand
AAGAATATGTTTGACGAGCAGCAGGCGATGCAGATGGCACTCGACATCAGCGGCAACCACGTGGTGTGCCTTGACCTGAAGGATAACCGCGTGTACGACCTGTTCGGAAAGGCTGTGTTTGGTGAAGAAATGGGCATCGAGGCGTATTACGCCGGCTTCCATCCCGACGATCTGGAACAGTTCCGCTCTCAGGTTGAGCGTATGAGAAGCGGCAGCGAGACAGAAGCAGAATGGCACTACCGCTGGAACGCCAACCTTGGAGGCCAGGGCGCCCCGATATGGCGCGACATCCACGGGCACGCCCTCACCGAGTTTGAGGACGGCAAGCCCGTGAGCATCATTACCACATTGATCGATGAGACAGAAACGAAAAGCAAGGAGCGCGAGATTGAGCGGCTGTCGAAGCGATACTGGACCGTCTTCGAGAATTCCATCATCGGGCAGTCGTTCTATTCACCCGACGGCTGGCTGCTCGACTCCAACCGCATCATGCGCAAGATCTGTAACTTCGAGGAAGATCTAGACAAAGAGTTCTACTATAAGGCGAACCTCTTCGACATGATGCCGTTCAACGAGGTGCTCGACCGATACCATCCCGAAGACTACTGGGCCTGCTCGCTGAGCATCGTACCCGAGAAGAACATGTATGTGTATCTGGAAATCAGCGTTCACGTATCTCAACGTGATGGAGAACGACGCCAGGATGCAGAAGATGAACGAGTCGATCAAGAACTACGAGGCCGAGCTGCGCTACATGCTGGAGGCCTCGAATATGCAGACGTGGCGCATCAGCCTCGACCGCAACGTCCTGGAGTTCTACAGCGGCCTGGACACCGTCGAACGCTCTTTCGACCTGAAGCAGATGCAGAAGTTCTTCGTCAATCAGGAGGAAGACTTCGTGAAAGCCCTGTCGAACCTGGAAGAGACCCTGCGCGAACCGCTGGTGTACGTAGGCCAGATGCATCCGATGGTGACCCTGAAAAACACCGAGCCGCAATGGGTACAGATCAACTGCATCCCCGAGTTTGACAAGAACGGACGGCTGAAGGGCGCCTTCGGTGTATGGCGAAACATCAACGACCTGATGCACAAGCAGGATCTGCTGCGCCAAGAGACCCAGCGCGCCAATGAGAGTCGGGCAAGGCGAAGAGTCTCTTCCTGGCCAACATGACGCACGAGATACGTACCCCCATCAATGCCATCGTGGGCTTCTCGGAGGTGCTCTCGATGCTGACGACGTCGGAGGAGAAGAAGGAGTCGATACAGATCATCAAGAACAACTGCGACATGCTGCTGCGACTGGTGAACGATATCCTGACGGCATCGTCGCTGGAGACAGGGCAGATCAGCATAGAGCCCGTCGATGTCGACTTTGCCAAGTCGTTCAACGAGTGGTTCGAGTCGCTGCGCCCCAGAGTGCAGACACCGGGAGTGGAGTTCATCAAAGACAATCCCTACACCACCCTGCCTATCAAGGTCGACCCGGGGCGCGTGTCGCAAGTCATCACCAACTTCGTCACCAACGCCGTGAAATATACCCATCAGGGACATATCAAGCTGGGCTACCGCCTGGAGACGAGAGACAGCGACGGTGAGCAGAGCAACGGGCTCTACATCTACTGCGAGGACACAGGCGAAGGTGTCCCCCAGGAGATTCAGCCGAAGCTCTTCGAACGATTCTACAAAGTGAACGACTATATCCAGGGAACCGGTCTGGGACTGTCGATTTGCAAGGCTTTCGCCAATGCCAGTCACGGCGACATCGGCATAACGTCTGAGGGCAAGGACAAGGGATCGACCTTCTGGATGTGGATACCGTTATAACATTTCATCAGAGAATGATTCAATATTTTAAACAAATACTATTATGAAAGAATTAAAAGGAACAAAGACAGAGAAGAACCTGCAGGAAGCATTTGCAGGCGAGAGTCAGGCACGCAACAAGTACAGCTACTGGGCATCGAAGGCCAAGAGCTAGTCATGGGAGTACTGTGTGCTGAGTGATGTGCGCTTTTATCTGCCAGGTTGGTTGCCGCCGCCACCGGACCAGCACGGGAGAAAACATGTAAATCGAAATTCCGATTGACATCGAGCGCACA